>BBBL01000011.1 GCA_001311545.1 Thermus kawarayensis JCM 12314
CCCACCAGGAAGGCCACCCGCTCCCCCTCAAAGCCCCGGAAGAGGCGGGACAACTCCTCCGTGGAAAAAAAAGCCTTCCCCGCTCGTCCAGGACCACCTTGTAGTGGCCCTGGGCCCGGGAGAGCAGCTCCTCGGGCCGCTTCACAAAAAGAAGTTCCAAGGGGGCGTACCGCCCGATGCGCCGGGCGTACTCCTCCACACCCAAAGCGGCGTAGGCCAGCCTGGGCCTTCCCACCGCCACCACCCGCAGGCGCACAGCCCCATGCTAACGCGGGACCACAAAGGGGGTATACTCGGGGCGAAGGGAAAGTGGGCCCGACCCCCACCCCGAAGAGCCCAAGGCCCTTACCCAGGGCGGGCTTTCCGGCGCCAAAAGCGCCCAAGGAGGTGCCTCATGGTCAAGGACACCCACCGGTTTCAGCCCTTCACCCCCGAGCCCATAAGGCTCCTGGGGGAAAAGGGGGAGTGGCTGGGGGACTTTCCCCTGGACCTCGAGGAGGACAAGCTAAGAAGGCTCTACCGGGACATGCTGGCGGCCCGGATGCTGGACGAGCGCTACACCATCCTCATCCGCACGGGCAAGACCAGCTTCATCGCCCCCGCCGCCGGGCACGAGGCGGCCCAGGTGGCCATCGCCCACGCCATAAGGCGGGGCTTTGACTGGGTCTTCCCCTACTACCGGGACCACGGCCTGGCTTTGGCCTGGGGATCCCCCCCAAGGAGCTCTTCGGCCAGATGCTGGCCACGAGGGCCGACCCCAACAAGGGCCGCCAGATGCCCGAGCACCCCGGCTCCAAGGCCCTCAACTACTTCACCGTGGCTAGCCCCATCGCCTCCCACGTGCCCCCGGCCGCCGGGGCCGCCATCAGCATGAAGCTCTTGCGCACGGGGCAGGTGGCGGTCTGCACCTTCGGGGACGGGGCCACCAGCGAAGGGGACTGGTACGCCGGGATCAACTTCGCCGCCGTGCAGGGGCCCCGGCGGTCTTCATCGCCGAGAACAACCTCTACGCCATCAGCGTGGACTACCGCCACCAGACCCATAGCCCCACCCTGGCCGACAAGGCCCACGCCTTCGGCATCCCCGGCTACCTGGTGGACGGGATGGACGTGCTGGCCAGCTACTACGTGGTGAAGGAGGCGGTGGAGCGGGCCCGCAGGGGCGAGGGCCCGAGCCTGGTGGAGCTACGGGTCTACCGCTATGGCCCCCACTCCTCCGCCGACGACGACACCCGCTACCGGCCCAAGGAAGAGGTGGAGTTCTGGCGCAAGAAGGACCCCATCCTCCGCTTCCAGGGCTTCCTGGAGGCCCAAGGCCTGTGGAACCTGGAGTGGGAAGAAGACCTCAAGGAGGAGATCCGCGCTGAGCTGGAACGCGCCCTCGAGGAGGCGGAGAAGGCCGGGCCCGTGCCCCCGGAGTGGATGTTGGAGGACGTCCTCTCGGAGAAGCCCTGGCACCTCCTTCGCCAGGAAGCCCTCCTCAAGGAGGAACTTTAGGAGGTGGGTATGGCCCTCATGACCATGGTGCAGGCCCTGAACCGGGCCCTGGACGAGGAGATGGCCAAGGACCCCCGGGTGGTGGTCCTGGGGGAGGACGTGGGGAAGCGGGGCGGGGTCTTTCTGGTGACGGAGGGGCTTCTCCAGAAGTACGGACCCGACCGGGTCCTGGACACCCCCCTCTCCGAGGCGGCCATCGTGGGAGCCGCCCTGGGCATGGCCGCCCACGGCCTGAGGCCCGTGGCCGAGATCCAGTTCGCCGACTACATCTTCCCGGGCTTTGACCAGCTGGTAAGCCAGGTGGCCAAGCTCCGCTACCGCTCCGGCGCCCAGTTCACCGCCCCCTTGGTGGTGCGCATGCCCTCGGGGGGCGGGGTGAAGGGTGGGCACCACCACTCCCAAAGCCCCGAGGCCCACTTCGTCCACACCGCCGGGCTCAAGGTGGTGGCCGTCTCCACACCCTACGACGCCAAGGGGCTCCTGAAGGCCGCCATCCGAGACGAGGACCCCGTGGTCTTCCTGGAGCCCAAGAGGCTCTACCGCTCGGTGAAGGAGGAGGTGCCCGAGGAGGACTACACCCTTCCCCTGGGCAAGGCCGCCCTGAGGCGCGAGGGGAAGGACCTCACCCTCATCGGCTACGGCACGGTGATGCCCGAGGTCATGCAGGCGGCGGAGGAACTGGAGAAGGCCGGGGTCTCCGCCGAGGTCCTGGACCTAAGGAGCCTCATGCCCTGGGACTACGAGGCGGTGATGAACTCCGTGGCCAAGACGGGCAGGGTCGTCCTGGTCTCCGACGCCCCCCGCCACGCAAGCTTCCTGAGCGAGGTGGCGGCCACCATCGCCGAGGACATCCTGGACATGCTCCTCGCCCCGCCCCTCCGGGCCACGGGGTTTGACACCCCCTACCCCTACGCCCAGGACAAGCTCTACCTGCCACGGTGACCCGCATCCTGGGAGCCGCCAAGCGGGCGCTAGACTACTGATATGCCGAGGGAAATCATCTTCTTGGTGGAAGAGGCGGAAGAGGGGGGTTCGTGGCCCGGGCCTTAGGAGAAGCCATCTTCACGGAGGGAGAAACCTGGGAGAAGCTCGAGGAGATGGTGCGGGACGCGGTGCGGTGTCACTTTGGCGAAGAAACCCCCCCGATCATCCGCCTGCACTTCGTCCGCGAGGAGGTCTTGGTCCCGTGAAGCTTCCCCGCGACCTCACCGGGGAGGAACTCGTCCAAAAACTGGCCCACCTGGACTACCAGGTAGAACGGCAAACGGGAAGCCGCGTGCGCATGCTCTGGAAAGGAACACGCCGTCACCATACCCCTGCACCGGCCGCTGAAGGTAGGTACTTTGGCCGGAATCCTGAGGGCGGTGGCGGAGGCCCGCGGCGTAGACCGCAAGGCCCTTGAGCGCCTTTTGGACCTATAGAGGAGGAGTATGCCCAAGGAAATCCTCATGCCCGAGCTCGCCGAAAGCGTGGTGGAAGGCGAGATCCTCAAGTGGCTGGTGGAGGAAGGAGACTACCTGAAGAAGGACCAGCTTCGTGGAGGTCATGACCGACAAGGTCACGGTGGAGCTGCCCTCCCCTTACGAGGGGGTGCTCCTGAAGAAGCTGGCCAAGGAGGGGGAGGTGGTGAAGGTCCACGCCCCCATCGCCCTCCTCGCCGAGCCCGGGGAGGCGGTGGAGGGCGTGAAGGAAGCCCCTCCGGTCCAGGCGGTGGAGGAGCGCTCCATCGTGGAACCCGGCCTTCCCGCCAAGGAGGAGAAGGAGGACCTCTCCCTCTTCAAGCCGGACACCACCCAGGTGGCGGTGAAAAACCCCTTCCTCGCCGAAAAGCCCAAGGGGGAAACCAGGCCTCCGGGCCGGGTTCTGGCGGTGCCCGCCGCCAGGAAGCTCGCCCGGGAGCTGGGGATCCCCATTGAGGAGGTGCCGGGCTCGGGGCCTTTGGGAAGGATCAGGGTGGAGGACGTGCGGGCCTACGCCGAGGGGAAGAAGGCCCAGGCGGCTCCTCCTCTCAAGGCCGAGGGAGCGCCCCAGGCTCTTCCTTCCGGCTTCCCGCCCCCGCCCAGGTACGCCCCGCCCAAGGGCTATGAGCACCTGGAGGAGCGGGTGCCCCTTAGGGGCATCCGCCGCACCATCGCCCAGGGGCTCTGGCAGAGCCACCTCTACACGGTGCGCACCCTGAACGTGGACGAGGCCGACCTCACGGAGCTCGTCCACCTGCGCGAGCGCCTAAAGCCCGAGGCCGAGGCCCAAGGGGTCAGGCTCACCTACCTGCCTTCATCGTCAAGGCCGTGGTGCGGGCCCTGAAGAGGTTCCCCGCCCTCAACGCCAGCCTGGACGAGGAGAGACAGGAGATCGTCTACAAGCGCTACTACCACATCGGCATCGCCGTGGCCACGGAACGGGGCCTCATCGTCCCCGTGCTGAAGGACGCGGACCGGAAGAGCGTCTTGGAGCTCGCCCGGGAGATCGCCGAGCTTTCCCAGAAGGCCCGGGAGGGGAGCTCGCTCCGGAAGAGGTTTCGGGGTCCACCTTCACCCTCACCAACATCGGCTCCGTGGGGGCCACCCTGAGCTTCCCCATCATCAACCTCCCCGAGGCCGCCATCCTGGGGGTGCACTCCATCAGGAAGCGGCCCTGGGTCATGCCCGATGGCTCCATAAAGGCGCGGGACATCATGTTCCTCTCCCTCTCCTTTGACCACCGCCTGGTGGATGGGGCGGAGGCGGCCATGTTCACCCGGGAGGTCATCAGGCTCCTGGAAAACCCCGACCTGCTCCTTCTGGAAATGTAGGATGACCCCTATGGAATACGACCTCATCGTCATCGGCACGGGCCCGGGCGGCTACCACGCCGCCATAAGGCGGCGCAGCTTGGCCTCAAGGTGCTGGCGGTGGAGGCCGCCGAGGTGGGCGGGGTCTGCCTCAACGTGGGGTGCATCCCCACCAAGGCCCTCCTCCACGCCGCCGAGACCCTGCACCACCTGAAGGTGGCCGAGGGCTTTGGCCTAAAGGCCAAGCCGGAGCTGGACCTGGGGAGGCTTGGGGCCTGGCGGGACCAGGTGGTGAAGAAGCTCACCGGCGGGGTGGCGGGCCTCCTCAAGGGCAACAAGGTGGACCTCCTCCGGGGCTTCGCCCGCTTCACCGGCCCCAAGGAGATAGAGGTGGAGGGGAAGCGCTACGGGGCCAAGGCCTTCATCGTGGCCACGGGGAGCGAGCCCATAGAGCTCAAGGGCTTCCCCTTCGGCGAGGACATCTGGGACTCCACCCGGGCCCTGAAGGTGGAGGGGGGCGTTCCCAGGAGGCTTCTGGTCATCGGCGGGGGGGCGGTGGGCCTCGAGCTCGGCCAGATCTACCACCGCCTGGCTCCCAGGTCACCCTCATTGAGTACATGCCGGAGATCCTCCCCCAAGGGGACCCCGAGACCGCGGGCCTCCTAAGGCGCGCCCTGGAGAAGGAGGGGGTCAGGGTCCGCACCAAGACCAAGGCCGTGGGCTACGAGAAGAAGGAGGACGGCCTCCACGTGCGCCTCGAGCCTGCGGAGGGCGGCGGGGGCGAGGTGGTGGTAGTGGACAAGGTCCTGGTGGCCGTGGGCCGGAGGCCCCGCACGGAGGGCCTGGGCCTGGAGAAGGCCGGGGTCAAGGTGGACGAGAAGGGCTTCATCCAGGTGAACGCCCGGATGGAGACGGGCACCCCCGGGGTCTACGCCATCGGCGACGTGGCCCGCCCGCCCCTCCTCGCCCACAAGGCCATGAAGGAGGGGCTGGTGGCCGCGGAGAACGCCGCGGGCAAGGACAGCGCCTTTGACTACCAGATCCCCAGCGTGGTCTACACCTCCCCCGAGTGGGCCGGGGTGGGCCTCACGGAGGAGGAGGCGAAGCGGGCGGGCTACAAGGTGAAGGTGGGGAAGTTCCCCCTCACCGCCAGTGGCCGGGCCCTCACCCTGGGCGGGGCCGAGGGGATGGTCAAGGTGGTGGGGGACGAGGAGACGGACCTCCTCCTCGGGGTCTTCATCGTGGGCCCCCAGGCGGGGGAGCTCATCGCCGAGGCCGCCTTGGCCCTGGAGATGGGGGCCACGCTCACCGACCTCGCCCTCACCGTCCACCCCCACCCCACCCTCTCCGAGGGGCTCATGGAGCGGCGGAGGCCTTCCACAAGCAGGCCATTCACATCCTGAACCGCTAGAGGAGGCCCAAAAACCCGTAAAGCCCCGCCCCCAGAAAGACGGCGAGGCCGAGGTTTCCCGTAAGGCGTGCGCCCAGGTAGGTACCAAGAAGGGCCAAGAGGACGCGGAGCCACTCGGGAGAGGGGGGCGGGCCGAAGGTGGAAACCAGAAAAAGGGCCACCACCAAGCGGGCCCCGACTGGCCCGCCCTTAGACCTTTTTCCGCCCGCCAGGGCAGGAACCGGAGGAAAAAGGTGCCCAGGGCCAGAAGGAGAAGGGCCAAGATCATGGACGCCTCCTTTCGCCAAATCCCTCTCCAAGAAGCCCGATGACCCCTGCTAGGAAGAGGCCCCAGGCCGTCTGGCCCAGGAGGTGAGAGCCCAGGGCCACCCCGCCCGCCAGCAGGGCCACGGGGTTCTTTAAATGGGGCATGGCCAGGAGGAAGAAAAGGGCGGGAAGGGCGAAGGAAAGGGCCTCCCCCAAACCCGGAAAGGCCAAGAGCCCCTGGGCCCCCAAGACCCCCAAGCGGTGCCCAGGTTCCAGGAGAGGTAGGCGCCGAGGCCCAAGCCCAGGAAGTAGCCCCGCCTTTCCCCCGGGGGAAGGCCCGGGAGGGCCCTCAAAGCCACGGCGAAGACCTCGTCGGTGAGGAAGAAGGCCTCCAGGGGACCTCCCTTCAGGTAGGGCCTTAAGGCGGGGCCGTAGAAGGCGTGGCGCAGGTTGAGAAGAAGGCCCAAAAGGGCCGCCAACAAGGGCGGCACTCCCTGGGCCAAAAGCCCCACCAGGGCGAACTGGCTGGCCCCGGCGAAGACCAGGAGGGAGGTGAGCTGGACCCAAAGGGGACCGAGCCCCGCTTGGGCCCCTAAAGCGCCGAAGGCCACGGCCACGGGGAAATAGCCCAAGGCGATGGGCCAGGCCGCTTGCAGACCCTGCCTCATCTGGACCTCCTGAGGAGGAAGAGGTGGGTCCCCCCGTCCCAAGGACCGCTCCCGTGGGTAGCGAACAGGCGGTGGTGGCGCTCTAGTTCAAAGCCACGGCAAAGGCCAGCTCCAAAAAGCGGCGGGGATGGGTCTTTGTCTCCACCTCGTAGTCCAGCCCGGCCAAAAGGGCCTGAAGCTCCAGCCGAGCAAAGGCAGCGAAGGGGTCGGAGCGTGTTTCAAGGTCTTGCTCAGCCTCCTCGGCCAATGCCCTAAGGCCTCGGGACTCTCCTTGTAGGGCTAGCAGGCGTAAAGCCCAAAGGGCCTCCGTTTCCTCTAAGGGGAAGGGGAGCAGGTAGGCCGTGTGGTGCAGCACCAGGTTCCGGGCCCGCTCCTTTCGGGTGGTGAAGGGGCTCAAAAATTCGTCCGCCACTGCCAAAAGGCCCCCAGGGGGCAGGAGCCGGTAAGCCTTCTCTAAGAAGCGCCACGTGGACATGTGGTGGCTGGCCCCCACGCAGACGATCAAAGGAAAGGTTTCCTCCAAATCCAAAAGGGTGAAATCCTCAGGCAACACCCCCACGCCTGGGACCAACTGGGCCAAGGCCTGCCTCGAGGCCGGGCTGGGTTCCACCGCCACCGGCTCCAGATGGGGCAACAGCTCCAAGAGCAGGAGAAGATGATGCCTAGGCCCCGTGCCCACGTCCAAAAACCTTCCCCTCTCCAGGCCCACGGCCTGCAACCCATAGGCCAGAAGAAGGGGCTGCCTGGCGTAGCCGGGATGGAGGAGTTCCACCCGGGCGTAGAGGTCCACGGAGACGCGACTTTCCCAATTCTCTTCCTTCGACGAACCCGCAGGAGGCCGCACGGTTTGGAAGAGAAGGGGGACCGGGTCGGCCACTTCCCCCTTAAGGAGCAACCCCTCCCAAGCCAGGGTCCGCAGAAGGAGGCTTGGGCTTTGCCCATAGGACCTCAGATCTTCTGCCGGGACATGGAGGAGGGCCAAGGCCTCGCCCAAAAGCCCCTGGGCCTCGAGGCGGGGTAAGGGGGCCAAAGGGAGGCTAAAGAGGTAGGTGCGGTTCGCGCCCCAACGAACAAAAACCCCCTCCTGAAACCCCGGGGCAAGCCAGCGACCCTCCAAGACTAACCCTCCTACCCCCAAGCTCACCTCCCGTAGGGCCAGGGAGGCTTTCTCCGGGCTCCCGGCCTCCCCTTTGGGCCGGGGAAGCAAGGGGTAGTGCAGAAAGACCAGAAGGCTGGCCCCCTCTTCGCTGGCGTACACATGGGTTCATCCCCGGAGAACTCCACCTCCTCTCCCGGCCCCACCTCCCTGCCCGGAGGCGGTCCCACCCGGCCCTGCCCTTTAAACCAATGACCCGCTCGCGGAGGCCAGGCTCGTGTGCCTCCGCCCAACGCACGGAACGGGGTAGGAGGTCCATGCGGTATACCTCCAACCGCTCCCCTGCCCGCCCCCGGGTTTGTTCAACAAGCTGAACCATCACACCTTCATCCCCACGGAACGGGCCTGGACCAGCTCGCCAAAAGGCACTTCCAGGGCCTGAGCCAAGGCCCAAAGGGTGGCCAAGGTAGGGTTAGCGCGTCCCGCTTCCAAGGCGTGAAGAAGCGATTTCGCCACCCCGGCCTTGGCCGCCAAGCCAGAAAGGGTGAGCCCCCGCGCCTGGCGCAGGCGACGGAGGTTTTGTCCCACTTCGTAGGACAACTCGTTCTCCATATTGAACAGAGTAAGTGGAGGTTACCCGCAGGTCAACCCTCCCCCGGCGCCTTCACCCCAGGGGATGGCCCTCAAGGGCCCCCTAGACCTGTCTGCCAGCAGGTCCGACACCCGGGACGCCTTTCCACGCCCCCAAGCCCCGGGAATCCCCAACGAGGACCTTTGACCAGCAACCTCAGCGGATCTCTGCCCCGCCCCAGCGCTCTAAAAGCCTCAGGGCCTCCACGTGGTCGGCATCCGGGCCCAGCTCCCGCTTGGCCATCTCGTAGACCTCCCGCGTGAGGCGGAGGAGGGGGCTTGGGGCTTTCTCCCCGTCCAGAACCCCCATGGCGATGCCAGGTCCTTCACCAGAAGCCCCAGGGCGAAGGTCTTGGGGAAGGCCCGGGTGAGGACTTTGGGGGATGAGGTTCTCCGTGGCGTTGGAGCGGCCCGAGGAGGCGTTGATGACCTCGAGGGCCTTCTCCGCCGAAACCCCCTGCTTCACCAGGGCCAAAAGCCCCTCCCCCGCCGCCCAAAGGTTCACGGCGAGGAGGGCGTTGTTGACGGCCTTCACCGCGTGCCCCGCCCCCACGGGGCCCACGTGGACCACCTTCTTGGCGTAGGCCAGGTAGGGCTTCACCCGCTCCACCGCCTCCTCGGGCCCCCCCAGCATCACCGTGAGGGTGCCCGCCTCGGCCCCCGAGGTGCCCCCCGAGACGGGGGCGTCCAGGTAGGTGACGCCCTTCTCCCTTAGGCGTTCGGCGAGCCTCCGGCTCGCCTCCGGCTCCCCGCTCGTGGCGTCCACCCAGTAGGTGCCCTCTAGGAGGTAGGGGAAGAGGGCCTCGGCCACCTCGTAGACCTCCCGGGTGGTGGGGAGGCAGGTGAAGATCACCCGGGCTCGGCCGCCCGCTCCAGGGGCACGGCCTCGGAGCCGAAGGCCTCCTGGTGCCTTAGAGCCTTGGCAAAGGTCCGGTTCCAGACCAGGGTGGGAAACCGCCGCGCCAGGTGCCCCGCCATGGGGTAGCCCATGGCCCCAAGACCGAGGAAGGCCACCTTTTCCATGTTCCCTTTTTACCAGAGACGAAGGGCTTTGGCGAGGCCCCGAAGGAGAAGGAAGAAGAGGAGGCTAAAACCCATGGCCACGGCCAAGAAGACGAAAAACCCCACCCCGAAACCCCCCCCAAAGACCATCTGCCGAAGCCATAGCCCCGCGGGGAAGGCCAAGGCCCAGGTGAGGAGGAGGTTTTGCCAGGTGGGGCGGCGGTAGGTGCCGAGGAAGGGGCTTAGGAGCACCCAGACGAAGAGGACAGGAAGGACATTCCGGCAAGCCCCGCGAAGCTTAGGGGCTGGCCGTGGGAAAGGAGCCCCACCCCGGCGAAGAGGAGGAGGGCGAGGAGGTCCAGGAGGAAAAGGGCCGTCTTTCGGCTCATCTTTGGGTGGCCTCCAGGAAGACCCGGTCCGCCCGGTAGGAACTCCGCACCAAAGGCCCGGCGAAGACCTCCCTAAAGCCCAGGGCGTACCCCCAGGCCTCGTACCTCTGGAAGTCCTCGGGGGGGACGTAGCGGACCACGGGCAGGTGGGCGGGGGTGGGCCTCAGGTACTGGCCCAGGGTGAGGATGTCCACCCCCGCGGCCCGCAGGTCCCGCATGGCCTCGAGGAGCTCCTCCTCCGTCTCCCCAAGCCCCAGCATGAGGCTAGACTTGGTGAGGATGTCGGGCCGGACCCGCTTGGCGTGGGCGAGAACCTTTAGGGTCTGCTCGTACCCCGCCCGGGGGTCCCGGACCTTAGGGGTGAGGCGGCGCACCGTCTCCAGGTTCTGGGCGTAGACTCGGGGTTCGCCGCGAGGACCGTCTCCACCGCCTCCAGGTCCCCCTGGAAGTCGGGGGTCAGGGCCTCCACCAAAACCCCGGGGGCCCTCTCCTTGATGGCCCTGATGGTGGCGGCGAAGTGGGCGGCGCCCCCATCGGGAAGGTCATCCCGGTCCACGCTGGTTAAGACCACGTACCGCACCCCCATGCGGGCGATGGCCTCGGCCACCCTCTTGGGCTCCTCCGGGTCCACGAGGCCCCTGGGGTTCCCGGTGTGGACGGCGCAGAACTTGCAGGCCCGGGTGCAGATGTCCCCCAGGATCATCACCGTGAGGGTCCCGTGGGTCCAGCACTCGCCCACGTTGGGGCAGAGGGCCTCCTGGCAGACGGTGTGGAGCCTAAGCTCCTGCACCATGGCCTTCAGGGCCTGGTAGCGGGTGCCGTGTGCAGGGGGGCCTTGATCCAGGCGGGCTTGTGCCGGTCCACGGGCTCGGGCCGGGCCTGGGCCAGGCCCCGCTTCACCACCTTGAGCTCCACCACCTCCCCCGTGGGGGAGAGAAACTCCACCGTTTCAAACTTGGGCTTCATGCCCTTCCCTCCTCACCGGTTCCATGCCGAAGACCTCGGCGAAGGCCCGCACCACCCGCTCCTTGGCCTCCTCCATGGGCACCCTCCGGCCCAAAAGCTTCTCCAAGGAGGTGACCCCCTTCCCCTTGAGGCCGCAGGGGATGATGACGGTGAAGTCGTTGAGGTCGGTGTTGACGTTGAGGGCGAAGCCGTGGAAGCTTACCCCCTCCTTCACCGCCACCCCGATGGCGCAGAGCTTGTCCTCCCCCACCCAGACCCCGGCGTACCCCGGGGTGGGGTAGGCGGGGATGCCGTAGCCCGCCGCCACCCGGACGATGGCCTCCTCAATCTGCCGGAGGAAGCGGCGCACCTCCCGCCCCACGGGGAAGATGGGGTAGCCCACCAGCTGCCCGGGGCCATGGTAGGTCACGTCCCCACCCCGCTCCACCCAGTAGAGCTCAAAGCCCTGCTCACGGTACCAGCTTTCGGGGAAAAGCAGGTTCTCCCCCGTGGCCTTGCGGCCCAGGGTGATGACCCGGGGGTGCTCCAGGAGGAGGAGGGTGGGCGGCCGCCTCCCCTCCGCCACCTCCCGGTGTACCGCCTTCTGGTACGCCCAGGCCTCCCCGTAAGGCAGAAGGCCGAGGTCCTCCACCAGAAACTCCACGCCCTAAGCATACAAGAGCCCGGTGGGCTACGGGGTGAGCCCGGGAAGCCTCTCCCTAGGCTCCGAGGAAGCGGGCGATGAGCCGGTCCCGCAAGGAGGTGGGGAGAAGCCGCAAAAGAAGGGTCTCCCGGGCCCGGGCGGGGTGCGCCACCAGGTAGCGGGCCTTGGGGCTTGGGCTCTCCAGGGCCCTGAGGACCGCCTCCGCCACCCTCTCCGGGGGAAGACCCCTTTGGGCGTTGCGCTCGGCGAGCCCCGGGCCACCTCCAAATAGCGGCCGTAGACCCCCTCGGTCCCGGGGGGCGGGGGCTCGAGGTAGCCCTCCGCCCGCCTCAAGGAGCGCTCCCAGATGGGGGTGGCCACGGAGCCGGGCTCCACGAGGACCACCCTGACCCCGAAGGGGAGGAGCTCCACCCGGAGGGCGTCCGCCAGGGCCTCGAGGGCGAACTTGCTGGCGGCGTAAGGCCCCATGAGGGGCAGGGCCACGAGGCCGGAGACCGAGCCCATGAGGACCACCCGGCCCCGGGAGGCCCTAAGGAGGGGGAGGAGGGCCTTTACCGTGGCGAAGGCCCCGAGGACGTTCACCTCCAAGGCCTCCCGGAAGGCGGAGACCGGCACCAGCTCCAAAGGCCCCGCCACGGCGAGGCCGGCGTTGGCCACGAGGCCATAAAGCCCCCTTCCCCCTCCAGCCGCCCCCTGGCCCGGAGGAGGTCCTCCTCCCGGGTCACGTCCAAAAGAAGGGGCTCCACCCCTTCTTGGCGGAGGCGCATCGCATCCTCCTCCCGGCGCACGCCCCCGTAGACCCGGAAACCCTTGGCCGCAAGAAGCCGGGCCGTGGCCAGGCCGATGCCGCTCCCCGCCCCCGTGACCAGGACCGCCCTTCCCATTTGGACCCAGTTTACCTCCCTCCCCCAGGGGTGGTACAATCCCGGCCAAACCCTTGGGGAGGTGCGGATGATCGGACGAAGGGTGCAGCAGCGGATCTACCTGGAAGGCCTCATGGGCAGGCGCCCTCCCCTCCCCGTGCGCCCGGACGCCCTCGAGGCGGAAGCCCAAAAGCGCATGTCCCCGGAGGCCTTCGCCTACGTGGCGGGCGGGGCTGGCCTGGAGTGGACCATGGAGGGCCAACCGGGAGGCCTTCCGCCGCCTCCGCCTCCTCCCCCGGATGCTCCGGGGGGCCAAGCCGCCTGGCCTCCGGGTAGAGCTCCTGGGAAGGGCCTGGGCCGCTCCCCTCTTCCTCTGCCCCATCGGGGTTTTGGAGCTCGCCCACCCCGAGGCCGAGCTCGCCGCCGTAAGGGCCGCCGCCAAGAGGGGCCTCCCCTTCATGGTTTCCAACCAGGCCTCCTACCCCCTGGAGCAGGTGGTGGAGGCGGCCCGGAAAGCGAACCCGGAGGCTCTGGTCTTCTTCCAGCTCTACCACTCCACGGACCCAATGTGGTGGAAAGCTTCCTCCGCCGGGCGGAAAAGGCGGGGTGCGCCGGGGTAGTGCTCACCGTGGACACGGTCCAGCTGGGATGGCGCCCCCGGGACCTGGAACTCGGCCACCTTCCTTTTTTTGAAGGGGCAGGGCCTCGCCGTCTACCTCACGGACCCCGCCTTCCTCAAGGCCCTGGAGGAGCCCATAGAAGGCGCCGCCCTTAGGCCCAGGCCTACGCGGGTCCTCCTCCAGAACCTCCTCGCCCTGAGGCAAGCGGGAAGGCGCTTTGGATTGGGCCTTTCCCAGATGCAGAAGGCGGTGCGCCGTTTCGTGGCCACCTACTCTTATCCGGAACTCTCCTGGGAGGAGGTGCGGCGGGTGCGGGAAAGCACCGCCTTGCCCCTCCTCCTCAAGGGGCTCCTCCACCCGGAGGATGCCGCCCGGGCCGTGGAGCTCGGCGTGGACGGGGTCTACGTTTCCAACCACGGGGGAAGGCAGGTGGACGGAAGCCTGGCCGCCCTGCATGCGCTTCCCCACGTGGTCCGGGCGGTGGAGGACAGGGTGCCCGTCCTCATGGACAGCGG
>BBBL01000012.1 GCA_001311545.1 Thermus kawarayensis JCM 12314
CTTCCGCCCCGGCGTGGTGGAGACGGAGATGCAGCGCCAGGCCCGGGAGGCCCAGGGGAGCGCCGCGGGCGTGCTCCACCAGATCTTTAGGGCTACAAGGAGGAGGGGCTCCTCCTCGCGCCGGAAGAGGCCGCGAGGGCCCTGGTGCGGCTTCTCCCCAGGGCCAGGAGCTTCCACGGGAAGATCGCCACTTGGAGGGACGCATGAGGTCGGACCGCATCAAGAAAGGACTGCAGCAGGCCCCTGCCCGTAGCATGCTGCGGGCGGTGGGGGTGGGGGACGAGGACTTCGGGAGGCCCTTCGTGGGGGTGGTGAACACCTTCACCGACGGGATGCCCTGCAACTTCCACCTGCGCGCCCTGGCCCTTCACCTCAAGGCCGGGCTCAAGGAGGCGGGGCTTTTCCCCTTTGAGTTCGGGGCCCCCGCCATCTCCGACGGCATCAGCATGGGCACCCCGGGCATGCGGGCCAGCCTCGTAAGCCGCGAGGTCATCGCCGACAGCGTGGAGCTCATCGCCCAGGGCTACCTCTACGACGGCATGGTGGCCCTCTCCGCCTGCGACAAGACCATCCCCGGGGGGGCCATGGGGGTGATGAGGAGCGGCGTCCCCGGCATGGTCCTCTACGGGGGGACCATCGCCCCCGGGGAGTGGAGGGGCCGGAAGCTCACCATCGTGGAGGTCTTTGAGGCCGTGGGGCAGAGGGCGGCGGGAAAGATCTCCGAGGAGGAGCTCTTGGAGATAGAAAAAAAGGGCCATCCCCGGCCCCGGGGCCTGCGGGGGGCAGTACACCGCCAACACCATGGCCATGGCCCTCGAGGCCTTGGGCCTCTCCCCCGTGGCTACAACGCCATCCCCGCCGTCCACCCCGAGAAGGAACGGGCCACCCGGGAGGCGGGAAGGATCCTCGCCCGGGCCATCGCCCACGACTGGAAGCCCAAGGACTTCCTCACCCGGAAAAGCTTCCTCAACGCCATCGCCACCGTGGCCGCCACGGGGGGAAGCACCAACGCCGTCCTCCACCTCCTCGCCATGGCCAAGGAGGCGGGGGTGGACCTCAGCCTGGAGGACTTTGACCGGGTCTCCCGCAAGACCCCGGTGATCGCCGACCTCCGCCCCTGGGGCACCTACACCGCCTGGGAGCTGTATGAAGCCGGGGGGACGGCCCTCGTCTTCAAGCGCCTCCTGGAGGCGGGCCTCCTCTTTGGGGAGGAAAAGACCCTCACCGGCCGCACCCTGGAAGAGGAGGTGGAGGGAGCCTACCGGGAGGCCGAGGGGCAGAAGGTGGTCTTCCCCGTGGAAAAGGCCCTGAAGCCCCACGGGGGGCTCGTGGTCCTCAAGGGGAACCTCGCCCCCAAGGGGGCGGTCTTGAAGCTCGCCGGCACCGAGCGCACCCGCTTTGAGGGGCCGGCCCGGGTCTTTGACTCGGAGGAGGCGGCCATGGAGAAGGTCCTAAAGGGGGAGATTCGCCCCGGGGACGTGGTGGTCATCCGCTACGTGGGGCCCAAGGGCGCCCCCGGCATGCCCGAGATGCTCTCGGTGACGAGCGCCATCGTGGGGGAAGGCCTGGGGCCGGAGGTGGCCCTCCTCACCGACGGCCGCTTCTCCGGAGCACCCGGGGCCTCATGATCGGCCACATCGCCCCCGAGGCCTTTGTGGGCGGGCCTATCGCCCTTTTGGAAGAGGGCGACCGCATCCGGATTGACGTGGAAAACCGCCTCCTCGAGGTCCTCCTCCCCGGGGAGGAGCTGGAAAAGCGGAAGGCCCGCTGGCAACCGCGCCCCCCCGTCCTTCACCCACGGCCTCTTCGCCCGCTACGCCGCCCTGGTGCGCCAGGCGGACGAGGGGGCGGTGCTGGAGGACCCCTTCTAGGGCCTTTGGATCCGGTCCGGGGCCAGGTTCTGGCCCCGTTCTTTCCTTATGTCCTCGGGCTTGAAGGCCTCTCCCTTGGCCTTAAGAAGGGCCTGGAGGTGGTTGAGGAGGGCGGCGAGTTCCTCATCCTTGAGCTGGGCGAAGCCGGGCATGAGGCCCGCCTCCCCCTTCTTCCCGTAAAGGACCACCAGGACCAGGTAGCGCCGCCCTCCGGGGTGGCGAAAAGGGGAAGGGCTCCCTGGAGGCCGGGATAGGGCTTTACCCCTTGGGCCTTATCCCCGTGGCACTGGGCGCAGGTCCTGGCCCAGAGCCCCTCCACCCCTTGGGCAAGGGCAGAAAGCCCCAAGAAGAGGAGAAGGAGGGCCCGCTTCATGGCCTCAGTATAGGCCCTTTGTGCCCAGGCCCCCTTTAGCGGGCCTTCACCTCGGTCCAGACCCGGTCGTAAAGGGCGATGTCCGGCCCCAGGTCCTTGAGGTACTCCAGCCTCGCCCGCGCCTCCTCCGGCGGGAACACGGTGGGGTCTTGGCGCATCTCCTGGGGAAGGAGGGGGAGGGCCTGGGCCACGGGGGTGGCGTAGCGGGTGTAGGTGGCGAGCTCCGCGGCGTTTTCCGGCTCCAGGAGGAAGTCTATGAAGCGGTAGGCCAGGTCCTGGGCCGGGCCCCGCTTGAGCACCACCATGCGTCGGTCCAGAGGGTGCCCCCCTCCTTGGCCAGGGTGTAGCGGAGCCTCCCGTCCTCCTGCCTCGCCTGGAGGACGTCCCCGGAGTAGGCGAGGGAAAGGGCCGCGTCCCCCGCCAGGATCCGGTTCAAGGCCTCCACCCCCCCGGCGAAGCCCACGGAGCGCTTCTTTGCGGCGAGGAGGAGCTCCTTGGCCTTCTCCAGAGCCTTGGGGTCGGTGGTGTTCACCGAGTAGCCCAGGTACCTAAGGGCGGCCCCGATGGTCTCCCGCATCTCGTCCAGGAGCAAGAAGGGGCCCACCTGGCGGGCCGGGTCAAAGAACGCCGCGTAGGAGTCCACGGGGCCCGTCACCCGGTCCTCCCGGTAGGCGATGCCCGTGGTGCCCCAGAGGTAGGGCACGGAGTACCGGAGGCCGGGGTCATATGGGGGGTCCAGAAAGAAGGGGTCCAGGTGGGCGAGGTTTTTGAGCCTTCCCCGGTCCAGGGAGGCCAGAAGCCCTTCCCGGGCCATCTGCAGGACGTAGTAGTCGGGGGCCACCACCAAGGAGAACTCCCGGTCCGCCCCCGCCTTCAGCTTGGCCAGCATGGCCTCGGGGGACTCAAAGGTGTCCAGGACCACCTTGGCCCCCGCCTCCCGCTCAAACTTTCTGAGAAGCCCCTCGGGGATGTAGTCCGCCCAGTTGAGGAAGTAAAGGGTGCCTGCGCCCTCGGGGGCTTGGGGCGAAGCAGGAACCACCCCACCAGGGCCAAGAGAGCGAGGACCAACAAACCACCGATCCGCCTCATACCCTCCTCCGGCTGAGAGCATACCCCAAGGCCAGGAAGAAGGCGCTGAGCCCCACGATGAGGGTGGAGAGGGCGTGGACCTTGGGGTTCACCCCCAGCTTCACGCTGGAGTAGATGTAGAGGGGCAGGGTGGTGGCCCCCGGCCCCGCGGTGAAGAAGGTCACCACGAAGTCGTCCAGGGAGAGGGTGAGGGCGAGAAGGGTCCCCGCCGCCACCCCCGGCCAGGCCAGGGGCAGGGTCACGTGGAGGAAGGTCTGGAAGCCCCTCGCCCCCAGGTCCCGGGCGGCCTCCTCCAGGGCGGGGTCCAGGAGGAGGAGCCTGGAGCGCACCACCAGGGTCACGAAGGCCACCTGGAAGGTGATGTGCCCCAGGATCACCGTGAGGAGGGAGAGCCGGGGAAAGCCCAGAAGCTCCCGGGAAAAGGCGAAGAGGAGGAGCAGGGAAACCCCCATGACCACGTCGGGCACCACCACGGGGATGTAGAGGAGGTAGCGCAATAGGCCCTTCCCGGGGAAGCGGTAGCGCACCAAGCCCAAGGCGAGGAGGGTCCCGAGGACCGTGGAGACCAGGGTGGAAACCGTGGCCACCACCAGGGTGTTCAGGAAGTACTCCAGAACCCTCGGGTCCTGGAAGAGGTCCTGGTACCACTTCAGGGTGAAGCCCGTGAAGTGGACCCCCCGGCGGCTCTCGTTGAAGGAGAGGGCCACGATGACCAGGATAGGCAGGTAAAGGAAGGCGTAGACCAAAAGGGCGTGGAGGGTAAGGAGCCGCCTCATACCAGCTCGTCAAGCCCCTTTCTCCCTGGAGGCGGGCGTAAAGGTAGAGGGCGAGGAGCACAAACCCCATGAGGAAGAGACTCAAGGCCGCCCCGAAGGCCCAGTCCCGGGTGAGGCCGAACTGCTGCTGGATGAGGTTGCCCATGAGCACCACCCGCCCCGCCCCCAGAAGGTCCGCCACCACGAAGGTGCCCATGGCCGGGATAAAGACGAGGACGCTTCCCGCGAAGAGGCCGGGGTAGGTCTGGGGAAGGACGGCGTGGAAAAAGGCCCTTAAGGGCCTCGCCCCCAGGTCGTAGGCCGCCTCCAGAAGCTGCCAGTCGATCCGTTCCACGCTGGCGTAAACCGGGAGCACGAAAAAGGGCAGAAAGGTGTAGACCGTGGCCAGGAGCACCGCCAGGAAGGAGGGGTAAAGGGCGAAGGGGCCTAGGCCGAAGGCCTGGAGAAGGGCGTTGACCACCCCCTCCCGTTGCAGGAGGACCAGCCAGGCGTAGACCCGGATGAGGAAGTTGGTGAAGAAGGGCAGGAGGAGGAAAAGGAGCAGGAGGTCCCGCCTGGGGTGGCGGGCGATGTAAAAGGCCAGGGGATAGCCCAGCAGGGCGGAGAGGAGGGTGGCCAGCGCCCCCACCCAGAGGCTCTGGCGAAGGCCTCGAGGTAAGGGGGCTCCAGGAGCCTCAGGTAGTTCCTGAAGGTCAGGGGCCCCTGGAGCTCCCCGTAAGGCCCCCGGCTCATAAAGGAGGCCAGGAGGACCAGGAGGGTGGGAAGGAGGACGAAGAGGAAGAGCCAAAGCCCCCCCGGGCCCACGGTGACCAGCACCCGGAAGAAGCGCTGGAAGGGGGTAGCCGCCTCATTCATGGAGCACCACCAGGTTCTCCGGGGGAAGGTAGCAGAAGACCTCCTCCCCGTACCCGAACTCCTCGGCCCCCGGCTCCTGGAGGTCCTGGTTCAGGGTGTAGGCCAGAAGGCGCACCCCCTCCGCCCGCAGGTAGTACTGGTTCTCCGCTCCGGTGTAGACGATCTCCTCCACCACCGCCCGCACCAGGTTTTCCCGGGCGGGAAGGCCGTTTCCCACCGGGTAGAGGCGGATCTTCTCCGGGCGGATCCCCAAAAGGGCCTCCCCCTCCAGGGGGCCTTGGAGGCGCAGGGGTCCCAAGGGGGTCTCCGCCCCCAGAGGGTGGGGCCTTGCGGGAAGAAAGTTGAAGCGGCCCAGGAACTCGGCCACGAAGCGGTTCTCAGGCGCTCGTAGACCTCCTCGGGAAGGCCCACCTGCACGATGCGCCCCGCCCGCATGACGGCGATGCGGTCCGACATCACCAGGGCCTCCTCCTGGTCGTGGGTGACGAAGATGAAGGTGGTGCCAAGCCGCCTCTGGAGTTGCATCAGCTCCACGCGTAGCTCCTGGCGAAGCTTGAGGTCCAGGGCGGAAAGGGGCTCGTCCAGGAGGAGCACCTCCGGCTCCAGCACCAAAGCCCGGGCCAGGGCCACCCGCTGCTTCTGCCCCCCGGAAAGCTCTCGGGGGTAGCGCTTCTCCAGGCCCAGAAGGTCCACCAGCTCCAGGACCCAGGCCACCTTCCGCCGCACGGCCTCCTGGGGCAGGCCCTTCATGCGCAGGCCAAAGGCCACGTTGGCCTCCACGGTCATGTGGGGGAAAAGGGCGTAGTTCTGGAACACCGTGTTCACCGGGCGGCGGTAAGGCGGCACCCCAGCCATGTCCCTGCCGCCGATCTCTATGCGGCCAGCGTCCGGGGTCTCAAAGCCCGCGAGGAGCCTGAGGAGGGTGGTCTTGCCGCAGCCCGAGGGCCCCAGGAGGCTGAAAAACTCTCCCCGGTGGACCTCGAGGTCCACCCCGTCCAAGGCCACCACCCCGCCGTAGGCCTTCCGCACCCCCTGAAGGCGCACCAAGACGTCCCCGGCCACGGGGCCCAGTTTATCCAACCCCGGGCCTCTAGGGAACGGCCCGGTCCCGGTGGACCAAGAGCACCAGGCCCAGGGAGAAGAGGGTGGCCATGAGGCTGGACCCCCCGTAGGAGAAGAGGGGCAGGGTCAGGCCGGTCACGGGCATCACCCCTAGGGCCACCCCCAGGTTCACCACCACCTGGAAGCCCAGCATTCCCCCCACCCCGGCGAGGAAGAGCCGGTCGGCCAGGCGAGGGCACTCCAGGGCCAAGGCGAAGAGGCGCAGGAGGAAGAGGGCGTAAAGGCCGAGGAGGGCCACCGCCCCCACGAAACCCCACTCCTCCGCCCAGACGGCGAAGACGAAATCGGTGTGGCGGAAGGGCACAAAGCCCAGCTGGGTCTGGGTGCCCTGGCCGTAGCCCTTGCCCAAAACCCCCCCCGAACCGATGGCGATGGTGGACTGGATCACCTGAAACCCCTGGCCCAAGGGTCCCGGTAAGTCCAAGACGATGAGCACCCGCTCCCGCTGGTAGGGCTTGAGGTTGGGCCAGACCACGGTGGGCACCAGGAGGACCAGGGCCAAGACCCCCACCAGAAGGTGCCTCCAGGGCAACCCCCGGACCCAAAGGACCGCAAAGGCCCCGAAGAGCACCACCAGAGTGCCCCCCAGGTCGGGCTGGAGCAGGAGAAGCGCCACCACGGGCAGGGTGAGGAGGCCGGGAAGGAGGTAGTCCCAAACCCGTAGGACAGGGCGGTTCTCCAAAAGGCGGGCCAGGGCCAGAACCAGCCCCAGCTTGGCCACCTCCAAGGGCTGGAACTGCAAAGGCCCCAGGACAAACCACGCCTTGGCCCCGTTGATCTCCCGGCCCACCAGGAGGACCAGGACCAGAAGGGCCAAGGAGAGGGCGTAGAGGGGGTAGGCCAGGGCGAAGACCGTGCGGCGGGAGAGGAACTGCACCCCCACCGCCAGGACCATCCCCAGGAGAAAGGCCATCCCCTGCCGAGGGAGGAGGCCGGGGTCCGGGGCGGCGCTTCGCAGGTTAAACAGGCCCAAGGCCACAAGGGTCAGGGCCAGGAGGACGAAGCCCCAGTCGTAGGCCAGGAGGTTGGGCCGCCGCAGGATCACCTTGGGCGCCTCACTTGAGGGGGATGTCGGCCACCAGGACCATCTTCTCCCCCCGCTCCTCCAAGGCCACGGAAAGGCCCTCCTCCTGGGCGGGGAAGTAGCGGCGCAGGACCTCCAGGAGGTCCTTCTTGAGGTTTTCCACCAGGCCCGGGGAGAGCTTGGCCCGGTCGTAGGCTAAGACGAGCTTCAAGCGCTCCTTCGCCTTTTCCTTGCTCTTCTTACGCCACCACATCAGCGACCTCCGAAGAGCCTCTTCAACACCCCCAGGAGGCCCTGCGTCCAAGTCGGACCCCGGGGCGCGGAAGGGCACCTCCTCCCCCAGGAGGCGCCGGGCGGTGTCCATGAAGGCCTGGGCGGCGGGGCCACTCCCTTTGAGCACCAAGGGCTCCCCCTGGTTGGTGGAGACGAGGACCTGCTCGTCCTCGGGGATGATGCCGATGGGCTTCAGGCCCAGGATCTCCACCACGTCCTCCACGGAGAGCATGTCCCCCCGGGCCACCATCCTGGGCCGCAGGCGGTTGATGACGAGGTAGTTCTCCCGGATCTCCCGGCTTCCAGAAGGCCGATGATGCGGTCGGCGTCCCGGACGCTAGAGACCTCCGGGTTCACCACCACAAGGGCCCCTTCCGCCGGGGTGGCCGCCGTCTGGAAGCCTTTTTCTATGCCCGCCGGGGAGTCTATGAGCACCCGGTCAAACCCCTCCTCGGCAAGGAGGTGCTGGACGAGGTTTCGGAAACGCTCGGGGTCCAGGGCCTCCTTGTCCTTGGTCTGGGAGGCCGGGAGGAGGTAGAGGTTCTCCACCCGCTTGTCCCGGATGAGGGCCTGGCGGGGCTTGGCCCTGCCCTCCAGGACGTCGATGAGGTCAAAGACCACGCGGCCCTCGAGGCCCATGACCACGTCCAGGTTGCGGAGGCCCACGTCCACGTCTATCACCGCCACCTTCTCCCCCAGCTTGGCCAGGGCCGCCCCCAGGTTGGCGGTGGTGGTGGTCTTGCCCACCCCCCCTTTACCCGAAGTCACCACGATGGCGCGCGCTTTCACCGCTTTACCTCCTGTGCGTCCAATATCGCCTCCAAATCCCGAAAGAACTCCAAGACTCGCTTCCCCTTGGCCGTCAAGGTGTATTCTACCCGAGGGGGCACCTCGGGAAAGGCCCGCCGCTCCACGAAGCCCAGGGTGTGGAACTCCCTGAGCCTCTCCGCCAGGGTACGGGGGAGAGGAGCAAAACGGCCTGGAGGTCGGAAAAGCGGGAAGGCCCCCGACCCAGGGCGAAGAGGACCTCTGGGGCCCCCGGCGGGCCATGACCTTGAGCACCTTCCGGGCGTTTTTGGAGAGGGCCATGGGCCAATGCTATCAAAAGGGCTAGAAAGAGGGGAAGTAGGAAGCGTTGCCCCGGAAGGCGGGGTGGTCTATCCTGTGGAGCGTGAAGGGGGAGCCCAAGCCCGACTGGAAGGACTTCCTGGCCCTGGTCCTGGCGGCCTACAGCCTCCTCCTCCCTCCCCTCTTCCTCCTCCTGGGGGTCCTCTTCGCCTTTCTCCTTCTCCTCCGGCTTTTACTGTAAAACTAAGGCATGGAAGGTCTTTTTGAGTCCTTGCCGGAAGGCTACCGGGAGAAGCTGGGCCGTCCGGGGGAGTACCCCTTCACCCGGGGCATCTACCCCCGGATGTACCTGGAAAGGCCCTGGACCATGCGCCAGTACGCGGGCTTCTCCACCGCCGAGGAGTCCAACGCCCGCTACCGCTACCTCCTCTCCCAGGGCCAGACAGGGCTATCCGTGGCCTTTGACCTCCCCACCAGCTCGGCCTAGACCCCGACCACCCCATGAGCGTGGGGGAGGTGGGGCGGGTGGGGGTGTCCATCGCCACCCTGGAGGACATGAGGAGGCTCTTTGACGGGATTCCCCTGGACCGGGTCTCCACCAGCATGACCATCAACGCCCCGGCCATGATGCTCCTCGCCCTCTACCTCCTGGTGGCCGAGGAGCAGGGGGTGCCTTGGGACAAGGTCTCGGGCACGGTGCAAAACGACATCCTCAAGGAGTACTTCGCCCGGGGCACCTACATCTACCCCCCTGGGCCCTCCATGCGCCTCGTGACCGACATCTTCGAGTTCTGCGCCGAGCGCGTCCCAAGTGGAACACCATCAGCATCTCCGGCTACCACATCCGCGAGGCCGGGGCCACCGCCGCCCAGGAGATCGCCTTCACCCTGGCGGACGGCAAGGCGTACGTGCGGGCCGCCCTGGAGCGGGGGTTGGAGGTGGACCGCTTCGCCCCCAGGCTCTCCTTCTTCTTCGCCGCCCACGGGGACATCTTTGAAGAGGCGGCCAAGTTCCGGGCAGCGCGGCGCCTCTGGGCCCGGATCATGCGGGAGGAGTTTGGGGCCAAGGACCCCAGAAGCTGGATGCTCCGCTTCCACACCCAGACCGGGGGCTCCACCCTCACGGCCCAGGAACCCTTGAACAACGTGGTGCGCACCGCCTACCAGGCCCTGGCGGCGGTGCTCGGGGGCACGCAGAGCCTCCACACCAACGCCTACGACGAGGCCCTGGGCCTCCCCACGGAGAAGAGCGCCCTCCTCGCCCTAAGGACCCAGCAGATCCTGGCCCATGAAAGCGGGGTGACCCGGGCCGTGGACCCCTTGGGGGGGAGTTTTTACGTGGAGCACCTCACCGAGGCCCTGGAGAAGGAGGCGGAAAGCTCATCCGGGAGATTGACGCCCTGGGGGGCGCGGTGGCCGCCGTGGAGGCGGGTTACTTCCAACGGGCCATCGAGGAGTCCGCCTGGCAGTTCCAGAAGGAGGTGGAAGAGGGAAAGCGGGTCATCGTGGGGGTGAACCGCTTCGTTGACCCGCAAAGCCCCCTGAACGAGCCCGTCCCCGTGCAGCGCATTGACCCCGGGCTCCACGAGAGGCGCAAGCGGGAGGTGGCCGCCTTCAAGGCGGGGCGGGACGGGGAGAGCGTAAGGGTCGGCCTGGAAAGGCTAAGGGAGGCGGCAAGGGGCCAGGAGAACCTCTTCCCCTACGTCCTCGAGGCCTTCCGCCGCCGGGCCACCCTGGGGGAGGTCTGCGGGGTCTTAAGGGAGGAGTGGGGGGAGTACCAGCCGGGAGGTAGAGGATGGAAGGCGAGGCCGAGCTCTGGGACTTCTTGGAGCGGCACCTCAGGAGCATCTACGAGGGGGACCCCGAGGCTACCGGGCCACCACCCACGAGGACCTCTCCCTCTACGAGTGGTTCGTGGCCCCTCACCGCTTAGACGGCCTTCCCTTCCACCTCTTCATGACGGAAAGGCGCTGGGCCACCCGGGGAAGGCCCTACCGCCTGGACCTCCTGGAGAGAAGGCTTCAGCGCTACGGGGACGTGGCCATCTTCAGCTACACCCTCCTCCTCACCGTGGAGGAAGAGGAGGGGCTAAGGCACCGGGCGGTGAACGAGAGCCGGGTGGCGGTGCGCTTCCCCGAGGGGTGGAAGGTGGTGCACGTCCACAAAAGCCCGGCGGGGTGAGGCCACCCCGCCACGGGCGGCGTCCGTGGGGCTTAGGAGCCCTGCTTCAGGCGCTCCACCACGGAGCGGTCCTCCAGGGTGGAGGTGTCCCCCTTGATCTCCTGCTCCCCGCGGCGATCTGCCGCAGGAGCGGCGCATGATCTTGCCCGAGCGGGTCTTGGGCAGGGCGTCGGTGAAGCGCACCTCGTCGGGGCGGGCAATGGGGCCGATAACCTTGGCCACGTGGGCCTTGAGCTCGTCCCGTAAGGCCTCCGAGGGAGCGTACCCCTCCTTCAGGGTCACGAAGGCCACGATGCTTCCCCCTTCACGGGGTCGGGCCTCCCCACCACCGCCGCCTCGGCCACGGCGGGATGGGCCACCAGGGCCGACTCGATCTCCATGGTGCCCAGGCGGTGCCCGGCCACGTTCAGAACGTCGTCCACCCGGCCCTGGATCAGGTAGTAGCCGTCCTTGTCCCGCCTGGCCCCGTCCCCGGTGAAGTAGACCCGGGGTGCTGGCTGAAGTACTGTTGCAGGAAGCGGTCAGGGTCGCCCCATACGGTGCGGAGCATGCTGGGCCAGGGGCGGGTGATGCAGAGGTGGCCGCCCTCCTCGGGGTTTTCCACGGGGCGGTGCTGGCCGTCCAGGATCTCCGGCTTCACCCCGAAGAAGGGCTTCCCGGCGTGCCCCGGCCTCATGGGATGGACCCCGGGCAGGGTGGTGATCATGATGCCCCCCGTCTCCGTCTGCCACCAGGTGTCCACGATGGGGCAGCGGCCCTTGCCGATGACGTTGTAGTACCAGAGCCAGGCCTCGGTTGATGGGCTCGCCCACGGTGCCGAGGAGTCTTAAGGAGTCCAGGCGGTGCTTGAGGGGCCACCCTTCCCCCCACTTCATGAAGCTGCGGATGGCGGTGGGGGCGGTGTAGAGGATGGTGACCCCGTACTTGTCCACCACCTGCCAGAAGCGGTCGGGCTCGGGCCAGTTGGGGGCCCCTCGTACATCACCGTGGTGGCCCCGTTCAAGAGGGGCCCGTAGACCACGTAGGAGTGCCCGGTGATCCAGCCCACGTCGGCGGTGCACCAGTAGACGTCCTCGTCCTTGAGGTCAAAGACCAGCTTGGTGGTGTAGTAGACGTAGGTCATGTAGCCGCCCAGGGTGTGCAGGACGCCCTTGGGCTTGCCGGTGGAGCCGGAGGTGTAGAGGATGAAAAGGGGCTCCTCCGCCTCCATGGGCTCCGCCTCGCACCGGTCCGAGGCGGCCTCCATGAGCTCGTGCCACCAGTGGTCCCGCCCCGGAATCCAGGGCACCTCCTCCCCGGTGCGGCGCACCACCACCACGTGCTCCACGCTCCTGGCGTCCTTCAGGGCCTCGTCGGCGTTCTGCTTGAGGGGGACGATCCCGCCCCGGCGGTAACCCCCGTCGGCGGTGATGAGCACCTTGGCCTCGGCGTCCTTGATGCGCTCGGCCAGGGCGTTGGCGGAGAAGCCCCCGAAGACCACGGAGTGCACCGCCCCGATGCGGGCGCAGGCCAGCATGGCGATGGCCGCCTCGGGGACCATGGGGAGGTAGATGGTGACCCGGTCCCCCTTCTTTACCCCCAGGCCCTTGAGGACGTTGGCGAACTTCTGCACCTCGCGCCAGAGGTCGTAATAGGTGAGGACCCTTTCCTCCCCCGGCTCCCCCTCCCAGACGAGGGCCGCCTTGTTGCGGCGCCAGGTCTTCACGTGGCGGTCCAGGGCGTTAAAGGCCAGGTTGGTCTTCCCCCCCACGAACCACTTGGGGTGGGGCAGGTCCCCTTCCAGGACCTTCTGCCAGGGCGCAAACCAGTGGAGCTCCGAGGCCACCCGTCCCCAGAAGCCCTCGGGGTCCTCGAGGCTTTCCCGGTAGAGCCTCTCGTACTCCTCCTCGCTTCCCATGTGGGCCTGCTTCCGGAAGGCCTCGCTGGGGTAGAACACCCGCTCTTCCTTAAGAACGCCTTCAATCCGGTCCATACCCCCTCCTTTGCCCCTGAGGATAGAAGGGACCTTCCCCTGGGGTCAAGAAACCGGGGGTTTTTCACCATGTGCCAAACCCCCCGTTTCTTGACAGGGGGGGCGGCCCTCACGGAAGATGGGCCCAAATGGCCAGGAAGCGGAGCCTTTCCACGGTCCAGGCCGCCTTGCGCATCCTCGCCTACCTGGCCGAGCACCCCGAGGGGGTGGAGGTCAAGGAGGTGGCCCGCCTCCTGGGGAAAAGCCTCTCCAGCGCTTACGCCCTCCTCAACAGCCTCGCCGAGGAGGGCTTCGCCGTGAAGACGGAGCGGGGCTACCGGCCGGGCAAGGCCAAGCCCGTCCCGGCCCAGGCCCCCCCGTTGGAGGAAGCCCTGGAGGAGCTCTACCTGCGCACCCGGGAGCGGTGCTACCTGGCCCTCATCACCCCCGAGGGGGTGCGGCTCAAGACCCGGGGGCGCAGGGCCAGCCCCATCCCCGTGGGGGAGGTCCTGCCCGAGGAAGCCACCGCCTTGGCCCTTGGCCGGCGGTGG
>BBBL01000013.1 GCA_001311545.1 Thermus kawarayensis JCM 12314
AATGTCCGAGGCCCGGAAGGGGATCCCCTCCACCTTCCCCTCCACCAGGTCCTCGGCCTCGTAGCGGTCGGGGGAGGGAAAGAACCCCGAGGCCAGGGCCTCCTCCAGCGGGAAGCCCGCCAGGGGCTCGTAGCGGAAGCCCATGGCCTCCACCAGGGGAGCTACCAGGGCCCGTTTGGCCTGGGCCTTGTAGCCGCCGGGAGGATGTAGATCCCCGTGAGGGCCAAGGAGGACAGGAAGAAGAGCGGCCCCCTCCCCGCTTCCCAGAGGAGAGCCCCGAGGGAAAGGACCGCCGTCAGGAGAATGAGGAGGTCTGAGAAGAGGAGGGCCCGCCTCCTCCCGCTTTCCAGAGCCTCGAGCCCCATCCCCTACCCCCGGAAGAGCTCCTCCAGGTCGGGCCTCTCCCGCTCCTCCTCGGGGAGGGTGAAGACGGGCCTGCGCTTCAGGCCCATGGCCCTGGCGAAGAGGAGGAAGGGAACCTGCTCCAGGGCGTTGTTGTAGTCCGTCACCGCCTGGTTGTAGAAGCGCCTGGCGGCGGCGATGGAATCTTCCACTTCGGTGAGGGCGGCCTGGAGCTGGAGGAAGTTCTCGCTCGCCTTGAGGTCGGGGTAGGCCTCGGCCCGGAGGCGGAGGGCGGCGAGGGCCCGGGAGAGCTCCCCCTCGAGGCGGAAGGCCTCCTCCCCCACCGCCCCCTCCAGGCGCTCCCTCAAGGCCACGAGCCTCTCCAGGAGCTCCCGCTCGTGGGCCATGTACCGCTTCACCGCCTCCACCAGGTTGGGGATGAGGTCCCGGCGCTTCTTGAGCTGGACCTCTATGCTTCCGAAGGCGTTCTCCACCTGGTTCTTGCGGGCCACCACGGTATTGTAGGCCCAGGCGAGGAAGAGGAAGAGGACGGCCAAAAAGAGAAGGGCAAACAGCTCATGGTCTTTACTTCCATGCTTACTATACCTAGAAGCGAGGGCGAGTTGATAAGAAATCCCCCTGATCCATGTCCCTCAGCATCCTCCCGGCCACCAGTGAAAGAGGGTATGGCTCCGAATCAGGCCCGGCTGGGTCTGCAGGTAGGCGCAATGGGCCTCCACCTCTTCCCAAAACTCCTCCTCCGAATCCGGGCCCTGCCCCGGAAGCTTAACGTTCCTCCAGCACTTCGCCCCCCAGTTGCTTGAGCGTTTCCCGCACCTTGTTCTCTAGAGTGGCTTGGGAGATCCCCCTTGAAGAGCGAGCCCTAAGGTCTATCAGAAGCTCTATCTCGGCACCTTCCCCCTGCAAGGGGATCAACACCCCGCGCAGGAAGTCGGAAAGCCTGTTCCAGGGGAGGCGGACCTTGAGCGCATAATCCCGCACCCGTTCCGCTTCATCGCCCATGTCCACAAGGGAGTCCCCGGTAGCCCTCGTTCCAGAAGTCCCTACGGTGTATGTCCCCGCGTCAGAAGCGCTCCCGAGCGAAGAAGCGCCCTCGGCGCCACCCCCAGCCGCGTTGGGCGTTCCACCAGAAGGAAGGGCCTCCTTGCGGACGAGGACCGCATCCTCCCAAGCGACCCCGAGCACGGCTCCTGGAAATGGTGGCGCCCGCCCACCCGCAGGCCAAACGTCCCCTCCTCTACCCCCTTCCGCACTGCCTCCTCGAGGACCTCCCAACCCTTCAGGACCGGAAGGTGGGGGTAGCGCAGGAAAGCCTCGTACACCTCCGAGAGGGGCTTCTCCATTTCTCCCTGGGCCAGGCCGAAAGCAGGTGCCGGGGGGCGATGCGTTCCAGGAGGAGTTCCCGGGCCTTCAGGTAGTCGTAGACCCGCTTGGCAGGGTGGCTGCCTCCCCCACGGTGGGGATGCCCATGTCGTAGGTTTCCGGCCCCTGCCGCCCGGGCTTCGTCAAGCGGCGGTACGCATGAGGAGCTTCTGGGTGAGCCCCCCATCGGCATCCCGAAGGAGCTCGTCCAGGCGGCGGCGGTTCTCCTCGGAAAGCTGAGCGTAAAGGGTGCGGTCGTCGCGGACGGACCGCAGGGCTAGGTAGCGCCGCACCGAGCGGTGAAGGTCCCCTAGGCTGTTGGGGTCGGGCGAGAGGAGGAAGAGGGTGTTCCTGTAGGTGCGGAAGGTGGTGCCCGCCTTCTCCAGAAGCTCCTCGGCGAGCCCCCCGGAGCTCCGGGAGGACGGCGAGCTTGAGCTCCTTGGTATCGGGCACGTCCTCCGGGGAATGGGGCTCGAGGTAGACCCTAAGCTCCCGCCCGGCAAGCCTCTCAAGCCGCTCCCTTAGCGCCTGCCTGACGTGTTCGGGGTCAACGGCGCTCTCGCGCTCCACCACGATGCGGTTGAGGTTGGGCTGGCTGGAGAAGTAGTAAAGACCGGAGGCCTCGTGCAGGTACCAGAGGAGGTCCCGCAGGCGCTAGGGTGTCACCCACCAGGGGGGGCGGAACCTCGGGGTGCAGGGAGGCGAGCCGGAGCTCAGCGGGGCCTGCCCCCTTGCGCTCGCCGCCGCTGAAGGAATAGAGGAAGATGGCCGTGGCGAGCCCAGAGGCCACCTGGAAGCGGGCGTACTCCGAGCCCATCTCCCGGTCCAGGCGCTGGGCCTTGGCCTCCCCCTGCGGGTCGGCGATGTCGGCGGCGATCACGCTGTCAAACTCGCTTCCGATGTGCTTCACCAGCTCTCGCCGGACGCTCGGGTTCGCCAGGTTGACGTGGGCCGGGTGGATCAGGGGGGCCGGGTGTTGGCGGCCGTAGAGGTCGGCCACGATCTCCGCCAAAAGGCGCAGCACCCCCCGCGTCCGCTGGAAGGTGGGGAGGGTTCCCCACCGCTCGTAGAGCGCGTCTATGAGCTCGGGATGGAAGGGGTAGGCCCTTCGCAGGCGCTCGCGGTAGGCCGGGTCGCGGGCCTCGTCGGGCACCTCGGCCCCCAGGCGGCGATAGAGCTCAAAGTAGCCCTCGGCCACCCTCCGGACCGCCTCCTCATCCCGGATTCCCTCAAAGAGGCGCGTGCGGATGACGTCGTAGATCTCCCAGCTTGACGCTCGTAGACCGCTCCAACCGCCCGGCGATCCGCTGGAGCTGGAGGAGGGCCCGCTCCCCCTCCTCGCCGTAGGGGGCGCTGGAGGGAATGGTCATGACCAGGGCCACCCGGGGCGCCACCTTGACCGCCTCGGTGAGCTCCTGGAAGAAGGCGAGCACCTGGGTCTGGTAGGCCCGCCCCCCCTCGAGGCTCCCCCCGCCCTGTGCAGGGCCTGGGGGTCCACGGTGCGGGCCACGTACTCCGCCACCTCGTCCATGAGGATGAGGACCGGGCCGCCCACCACCCTGAAGAGCTCGTGCAACTTCTCCTTGCCAGGGGCCTTCTGGCTTTGTCATGCTCTTCTAAAAGGCCGTAGTGGCCGAGCTGGGAGGCGAGTTCCCCCCAAGGGGTGCGGCCCTTCAGGGGGTCTGCGGCGGTGCCTACGAAGACGGCCACCTGGGCCTCCGGGATCTCCTCCACGCCCGCCTCCTCGAGGACCCGGGCGTAGAGCTCCGTCCCCCTCGCCTCCCCGCTCGAGCGGAAGAGGTGGTAGAGGGCCACGAGGCTGTGGGTCTTCCCCCCGCCGAAGGGGGTCTGGATCTGGACCACGGGCTCGCCCCCCTTCTCCCCGGAAAGCCGCCGCACCATGGCCCCGAGGAGCCTGACCATCCCCTCGGTGGGGTAGGTCTTGCGGAAGAAGGTCGGGGGGGTCGCGGTACTCCAGGGGCCCGCGGCCCGCCTGCACATCGGCCAGGTCCGCCGCGAAGGCGGACTCGTCAAACCTGCCCCGGCGGATGTCCTCGTGGGGCACTGCCACTTCTCGCCACGCCGGAAGCGCCATTATGCTCCCTCCTCACTTTCTCCCTCGGTCCTTCTTAGGCTCGGGACGCTCCCTCGCTCTTTCCTCGGCAAGCACCTTCTCAATCCGCGGGAGCAGCGCAGGGACGTCCTCTTGGACCGTCCTCCAGACGATTTCAAGGTCCACGCCGTGGTATTCGTGGATGAGCTTGTCCCGCATCCCCGCAACGTCTCGCCAGGGGATGTCGGAATGCCTGGCCCGAACGCCCCGCGGAATCCTCTTGGCGGCCTCGCCCAATACCTCCAGCGAGCGGAGGACCGCGTTGATCGTCTTGCGGTCTCGCAGGAACTCCTCAAAGGTCATCCCGCGGGTGAAGTCCAGCACTTCCAGGGCGGAGGCCTGCATATCTTCCAGATAGTCCAAGAGGGTGCGCCTCATACCTCGATAATCTCCTCGAGGACCCGCCTGCCGATGTGAGGCTTTAGGGCATTTGGCGTGACCAGTTCAACCTTCACGCCCAAAAGCTCGCTCAAGTGGCGCTCAAGCTCGACAAACTTGAGCAGCCCCGGAGGGGGGAGAACTCCACCAGAAGGTCCAAATCGCTCTCGGGCGTGGCCTCCCCCCGGGCGTAAGAGCCGAAGACGGCGATTCGCCGCACACCGTATCGGGCCGCCAGCTCCGCCTTGTGCGCTCCAAGATCCGGCAAATCTCCGCCAGTGTCTTCGGCTGCCCTTTCCCCTTGACCTTCGTTGCCATGGCGACTCCCGTTTTCCACTCATCTCAATCCTAGCGGTTCCAAGCCCGCATCGCCATCTCAGTCCTGCTCGGACTCAAAGAGGCCCCCCTGGCCGGGGGACCTGCCGCCCGTAGCGTCCCGCCAGCCGTAGAGGAGCCCCTGCAGGAGCTGTTTCTCCTTGTCCCCATTGGGGAGCACATCGGCTACTGCCTGGGCCACCTTGCGCAAAGCGCCATGGGGGAAGGGGCTTCCGCTTAGGAGCTTCTCCAGGCCCCGTTGGTCGCCCTTCTCCCAGAGGAGGACCGCTCTGTGGAGCACGTCCACCATGTTCTCAAGGTACGCTTGCGCGTGACCCTGGCGGTCCCGCTCCAGAAAGCCCCGGCCCCGCTCCTTGGGGCCCAGGACCCAGACGAGCCCCTTTTGCCTCTGGACGAAGCCCCGGCCGTCCCAGTACTCGGAAAGCTCTATGCCCACGCTCTGGGCGAGCTTCCTCGCCTCGTCAAAGGGAATCCGGGCGTGGTTGTAGGCGAAGCGCCAGAGGACGTAGAAGCGGGCGGCCAGGTCAACCCCCCCGAGCTCGCTCTCCTCCAAGATCCGCTCCAGGGCGAACTCGGCCACCACCTTGCGCACGTACTCCAGAAGCTCACCCACCGTCACCTCTTCCCCAGAGAGCTTCTCCACCCGGGCGTACTTCCCGAAGGCCTCCACGGCGGGGCCGATGGCGCTCATGAAGAAGTCCGCCCCCCGTATGCCCTCGTCCCAGAACTGGGCGAGCTTCTCCCGCACCCGTGCCTCAATCTCCCGCTGCACCTCGGGGTAGAGGCCCACCTCGTCCGTGGTCCGCTTGCGGCAGACCATGTAGATGGAGGAAGCCAGCGCCGCCGACTCCTGGGCCCTCAGGCGGGACTGCATCTCGGTATGAATAGGCCAGGAGGCGGTCATGTAGAGGCCAGCCTTCAAAAGCGCTTGGAGGATCGCCTCCCAGGCTCGGTGGTCTTGTGGGCGAAGACAACGACGGCGATGCCGTCGTCTTTGAGCACCCGGTGGATCTCCCGGAAGGCTGGGTAAGCCCCTCTTCAAAGCGCTTCTTGGCCGCCTCCATGTTGCCCGCCTTGCTGGCATCGGCCACGAGTTCCTCTGACTTGGGCGTCAAAGGCGTAGCAAAAAGCTCCGGGTAGAGTCCCCCTATGGTGCGCTTGAGCCAGACGTAGAAGAAGTCTGAGAGGTCCGAATAGGGCACGCTATCGTAGTAAGCGGGTCGGTGAAGACAGCGTCAAAGTGGGCGTTGGGGAAGGGAAGGGAGGTGGCGGAGGTGTGTAGCGCTCGGCCAATTCTTGAATAACCAGCAGAATAAGAGCGATGCTGTACCACTCGAAGCAAATAATCCATTGAGTCCCGCCAGTTGCCGGTAGACTCGCTTAAGGGATTTATTTCAATATAATCCCAAACCATGGGCAAAGCTTGTCTACCGAACGTGTGCGCTACCAGCTCTTTTGGAGTATGCCAAACACAAATCGTGGAATTATAATCCGCTAACCTGTCAACAGCAAGCCCCAAATACGTCCCCACCGCCTTCGCAAACTCCGGCTCCCCGCCTTCTTCCAGCATCCTGGCGTGAGCCCGGCGGACCTTCTCGGCGAAGGTGACGAGCGCCAGCTTCTGCCTGGGGTTGAAGAGGTCGCCCCAGCGGGTGAGGCCGTACCGTTGCACGCGGAAGCCAAGGGTTTCCTTCGGAGGTAGCGGCTCATCCGGCACCGGGTCCATCCCCCACTCGGCCCAAAGCTCCTGGCGCTTGGCCTCGAGCGCCTCCCGGGCAGCGCGGAAGGCCTCCAGGTCCCGCTCGGTGCTCAAGCGGTAGCGCTTGCCCGGGGTGCCGGGTCTGTGGAGGACCACGGCCACCATCCGCTCGCCCGCCTTGCCCTCGCGGAAGAGCCTGCGGGTGGTGTTGTCGTTGATGGTGCCGCCGCAGAGAGGGCAACGGACGTTAGCCCGGGAGACGGTGCCCTCCTCGGGGTCAAAATCTATGGCGCTTCCCTCCACGATGGCGAAGTCCACCCGCTTGGCCTCAAGGTTGGGCATCATCTTGAGGGCCACCCGCTTGTTCGCCTTCTTGGCGAGCCAGGTCTGGCGCATGAGGGGGATCTCGGCGCCGCAGGCGGGGTTCTGGCAGGGAAGGGTCCGGGCCAGATGTAGCCCACCGGGATGGAGCCGTCCTCGTCCTTGGGATAGAAGCGCTCGAGCTCCTTGCGGGCCTCCTCCAGCACCCACTCGCCCCAGGCCCTCACCCCCTCCACGAGGGGCGAGGCCTCCCTTCGGGAAACATCGGTCGGCCCCAAAGGGGTGAGGATCGCCTGTCGCCCCTCCTCCTTCCCCCGACCGGGCGGCAGGGGGACGGAGGGGACGGAGCCCGGCCGCCCGAACCTCTGCGGGTACTCCAGCACCGCCTTATTGAGGAGCACGGCCACGGGGTTGTAGTCCACGGCGTAGGTCTCGCAGCGAGGCGCAGGGCCTCCAGGGGAATGGCCCCACCCCCGGCGAAGGGTCCAGCACCCTGGGGGGCCTGCCGCCATGGGCCTCGAGGATGAGTGCGGGCCTTCTCGAGGTCCCGGTTCTCCCCCTGGATGGCCTCCCAGGGGGCGAGGCGCTTCACCAGACCCAAAAACTCCTGCCTGCGCCGGGGGTCGTCCGGGAGCAGGGCCGCCAGGGCCGTGGCCCTCGAGGCGGCCAAGGGCCTGCGGGCCCACCAGATGTGGAGGGTGGAGATGTGGCCGTGGCGGATGTTCTTCTCGCGAACGGAGTGCTCGGAAACCTCCCGCAAGGGGAAGTCCACCTCAATGAGCCGGGGAGCATCGGGTTTAGCCATCTTCAAAGCCTCCTTCAAAGAAGCGATCCGATGGGGCAGGCCCACCGGGGTCTTTGGCCCTAGGTGCCTGATCTGCCCGTCTCCGCCCACGAAGAGGACGTGAATCCCTAGGCGTGCGAGGGGCGGGTGGACCTTTTGCGCAAGGCTACGGAACCCACGGGTGTTGGGCAGGGCAATGACGCACACCGAGGAACCATCGTAGAGGGAGAGGATCTGCAAGAGGGCCTCGCCCAAAGCCATGCGCCGCTGGGCCCCCTCGTGGCCGCCAAGCCGTTCGCCCTTGGCCTCCACGTAGAGCTTACGCCCAGAAACGGGGAACTGGGCCTCGATGTCAACGCCGCGCTCGTTGCCGTAGCGCACCGTCAGGTTCATGAACCCTCCGCCTGGAGCTTCTGGGCCAGGAGCTGCTTGACTTCCCGTTCACGCATTCAAGTTGTCTTTTCCGCGTTAAAATACACATTGTTCATTTGTAACACATACTCTGCGTTTTATGCGTTGGCCAATCGATAATAAGCTCCCCTTCCCTTGCTACCTGCGGGCTTAAGCTTGCCTGCTTTTACAAGCTTCTTCAGAAGGTAATATGCCTGATATTCCTTCAAGTGACAGAGTGTCGCAGCTTCTTTTCGAGTAATTCTCCCATGAGAACGCGCATAGCTCAGGATCATTTCTTCCATCTGCTGATGCTCGAAGCCCTTCATGCGCACGTAGGCCGCCTCTTCCCCCAGCCGGCGATACGTGGCAGCCGAGAGGTGATACGTCCGCCCTCGCCCCGTGCCTCGGGCCTCGATCAAGCCCGCTTCCACTAGGCGCTCCAGCACAGCCCGGGCTGCGGCCTCCGGCTTCTGGATAAGCCTCGCGGCTTCTTGCGTGGTCAACCGTCGCTCCTGCCAGAGGCCGTTGAGAACCAGCAACTCGTCAAGTCTTAAGGGACGGTGTGCTTGACTCTCCTCCACGATGAGCGCACGAAGTTGAGGTTGGTCTCTCCCCCGGGAAGCACGAGCACCACACTCTCGGGCGTGCTCTGCTCGTAGGAAGGGGCCGGACGCCCGTTGCGGAGCTGCTCCTCAAAGATGATGTCGATCCCACGCCCAGTCCGTTCAACAACCCCAGCCCGCTTGAAGGCATCGGCCAGCAGAGGATTGCGTGGCCGCGGCGGAGCGACGAGCAGGTTGTCCAAGCGAATCCCCTCCGGGAAGCCGCCGGGGTTCGAGATCTCGATGCGGTCCTCATGCCACTGAACGTGCACCGCGCCCAAACGGGTGTAATCGCGGTGAATCAAGGCGTTAGCAAGCCCTTCGCGGAACGCTCGTTCGGAATAGTTCGGCACACCAATCCTCATGAGCCCAAAGGATACTTCCTCCTCATGATTCCGTGCTCGAAAACGGGTTAGAAGCTCCTCCATGGTCCGCAAGAGTGGCCAGCGGAAGAACTCGTTGACCTCCACGAGCGTTCCCCTAAGCACCTGGAAGGCCACCTCGTGGGTCGGGATGAACCGCTGCAGGGCCTCCTCCTTGCCGAAGAGCAGGAGACCCAACACGCGAACCGTCTTTACCTCGTGATTGGCCTCCACGGCACCGAGGGCCTTGGCCAGCTCTACATCAGGCAAGCCCAGAAGGCTTTTGTCGCCTTGGCCGCGGCTTTCCCGGATGAAGCGCCGGAAGCGCTCAAACTCCAGGGGATCCAAATCGCTCCAAGAAGCCCCCTCGACCGGTAACACCGAGTAATCCAGGGCTCCGCGATGGGCCAACGCCGCCTGCATTTCGTGGAAGTGGTAGGGCAAGCATTCCGGCCTTCCCGTGCCCCCAATAGCCCGCCGTTTGTAGATGCCCTCGGCCGTCCCTACGGGCATTGTTGCCGGTGGCACCTCGATCACGAGCACAGGCTTGCCTTCAAATTCAACCACCCAAACGCGGCAACTGAGGGAAGGACGCGTCCGGTTCGCGATCAAGGCCTGAATGCGCGGGGGATCTATACCCCCGGCATGCCGGGGGCGGGCACCCGTCACCCGGCCATCGTCCTCGACGCCGATGAGGACGTAACCCATCTCTTGCGTAGGACGATTGGCCATACATACGACCGTTTCCAACAGCTCGTTGTCGGAGAGCTGCTTTCTCTCTTCCCCCTTGAACTCAACGGTCAGGGCCTCCCCCAGTGCGATGAGTTCTCGGACTAATTCCGGAGTCATTGGATCGATTACCCTCCCTGGTTCCATTGGATCAGCTGCCCTCCGCCGCCTTCTTCCAGTCGGTGACCACGTAGCGCACCACGTCCACCACCTCCTTGGGCACGAGCTTGGCCGCCGGGTTTTGCACCCGGTGGAGCACCGGGCGGGTGGCGGCGTGCTCCACGACATAGAGCCAGTAGTCGTCCCCCAGGCGCTGAGCCATCACCCACTCGTTGGGGGTCAGTGCCACGGGGCCCGTGGCGGCCCGCGCCTTGACCTCGATGTAGCGGACGGCCCCCTCGGGGGACACGGAACGGATGTCGTAGCCCAGGTTCTCGCGGGAGATGTCCTCGGGCGCCCACCCCGCTTCCCGCTCGTACCGCAAGGCCACCTCCATGCCGATGGCCTCCACCTCGGGGTCGGGGCGCGTGACCGCTTCCCCCTTGGTCAGGGGCACCACCCGGGCCACGCCGAGGATCCGGGGAGCGGCCGGGGTCAGGTTGAGCTCCCGCCGTATCGCCTCCTCCAGCTTCTTCTTGCGGGCCTCCAGCTCCTCCTTCCGCCGCCTTTCGTTCTGGAGGGTCGCCTCGGGGATGTTTTCTCCCTGGGCCCGGCGGGTCTCGTACTCCACCAGCTTGGCCTCGGAGTCCAGGAGCATCCGCTCCAGGGAACGCAGGCCGTAGCGGCGCTTCACCTCGGCGTCCCGTTCCCGCCAGGCCAAAAGCTCCTGGCGGTAGCTCGAGGGCGTTCTGGATGGCGAAGCCACCACGCGCCCCTCGTCCAAAGCGCTTCCGTCCAAGGAGGCCCCCTCGGGGGGGAGAGGCTTCAGGTCCCAAAGGACCGAAGGGTGAACGAGGCGGAGCTCCCCCGCTTCGGACTGGTAGACGGTGAAGAGGCGCTTGCCCGCCACCTGGTTCTCTCCGTCGCGGACCTCCACCTCCAAAAACCAGAGGAAGCCCTCGAGTCTCCCATCGGGGTCGGCGAAGAGGGCCCCACGCCTCAGCTCCTCCTCGGACCGGGCCAGAAGCCGCTCAATGAGGGCCTCCAAAAGGGGATGCCCGGGGGCCACGAGGACCGCCTGGTGCCTCCGGGCCAAGTCCTTGGAGAAGGCCAGCTTCCGGTACTCGGTGAAGACCTCGCCGTAGCGGTCCTTGAACTCCCGGGGGAGGTCCCGTAGCTCATGGGGAACGCGCGGCACACGCCACAAGCCGTCCTCGCGCCGCTCCAGGGGCACGCCCAAGAACCTGCAGGCTCGCTCAAAGAAGCGCTCAATGTATTCCGGCACCAGGCGGTTCTCCCGGGCCCTCCGCTCCTCCCCCAGAACCCGGGTGAGGTCAATGTGGCGCACCGCCAAGGCCTCGAGGGCCGCCTCCCGCACCCGCTGGACCGCCTCTTGGTCGGGCACGGCCTCAATCTCGCGGACGATCTCGTCCAGGGTGCGCCGGTTGGCGATGGCCTCCACAATCAGCTCCTTCAGGCTCTTCCCGAGAAGCACCTCCCCCACCACGTCAAAGACCCGATCGCTCCCCAGGGCTTCCTGGATCTCCCTGAGCTTGCGGAAGAGGGCCTCGAGGACCTTCCCCTCGCGGGTGTCCATGGCCACCAGGTTGTAGATGTGCACCTCCTTGGTTTGGCCGTAGCGGTGGACCCGCCCCATCCGCTGCTCCAGGCGGTTGGGGTTCCAGGGGATATCGTAGTTGACCATGAGGGAGCAGAACTGGAGGTTGATGCCCTCCCCGCCCGCCTCGGTGGACACCATCACCTGGGCCCGTTCGCGAAACTCGTGCTCGGCCCGGATGCGGGCGTCCAGGTCCATACCCCCGTGGAGGGAGACCACGGAGTAGCCCCACCCCCGAAGCTTCTCCACGAGGTACTCCAGGGTTTCCCGGGACTCGGTGAAGATGAGGAGCTTTTCGCCCGTCTGCTGGAGCCTTTCGTCCTCCATGACCTCCCGGAGCTTGCGCAACTTGGTCTCAATCTCCAGCCGCTCGGCCCGCCGGGCCAAGGCGATGAGCTCGTCCAGCTGGGCGATCTCGCGCTCCAGCTCCTCCCGGGTCTCGGCCGCGGTGAGTTGCTCCACCAGATCCTCTTCCCGCCTGAGGCGCTCCAGCTCCTCCAGGTCCTCCAGGGCCTCCTCGTCCACCTCGCCCCGCTCCGCAAGCCACCGGCCCACCTCCAAAAGCTGGGCGAGCCGCTCCCGGCGCCTTTCCAGGGAGCGGCGCACGGCCCGCACGCTGGAGGCCAGCCTCCGCTGCAGGATGAGAAGCGCGAAGGCCACGTTCCGCTTCTCCCTGGCCAGGGCCTTGTTGTAGGAGGCCTCCACGTAGCTGGTGACGGCGTTGTAGAGGAGCTTCTCCTCGTCGCTCAGGTAGTAGGTCACCGTAGAGACCTTGCGAGGCGGGAAGAGGTGCCTCCCCTGGAAGTCCCTCAGGTCTTCCTTCAGCCGACGCAGGAAGAGGGGGTTGTCTTTCCTGGAAATGGATTCAAGAAGAAGCTCCCGGGAGGCAAAAAAAGCCGGGCTCCAGCAAGTCCAGAAAGAGGCGGAAGTTCTCCGGGTCTCCCCGGTGGGGCGTGGCCGTCAGGAAGAGCAGAAACTGGCTGGTGCGGGAAAGGAGCTCCCCAAGGCGGTAGCGCTCCGTCTTCTGGGTCTTCTCCCCGTAGCGGTAGGCGGTCATCTTGTGGGCCTCGTCCACGATCACCAGGTCCCAGTGGGCCTCGGCCAAGGAGGCGAGCACCTCGTCCCGCTTGGCGAAGTCCATGGAGGTGATCGCCTGAGGGTGCTCCCGCCAGACGTTACGGCCCCAGTTGGCCTCCACCAGCCCCCGGTCCACCACCAGGAAGGTCTCGGCGAAGCGCTCTTTCATCTCGCGGCGCCACTGGTCCTTGAGGTGGCCAGGCGCCACGATCAGGGTGCGCTGGACCAGGCCCCGGTACTTCAGCTCCTTGAGCAAAAGCCCCGCCATGATGGTCTTGCCCGCCCCCGGATCGTCGGCGAGCAGAAAGCGCACCCGCGGGTTGCGGAGGATGTAGAAGTAGACCGCTCGATCTGGTGGGGCAGCGGGTCAATCTGGGAGACGTTCACGGCAAAAAGGGGGTCAAACTGCTGGGCGAAGCGGATGCGGTGCCCCTCCACCGCCAGGAAAAAGCCCTCGGCCTGGCCCCGAAAGTCCCGTCCTACGCTTGCCCGGAACCGCCGGAGGCTCCCCAGGTCCTGGACGGAGAGGACACGGTCGTAGTACTCCCGGGTGCGAAGGCCCACGGCCTCGAGGCGGAAGAGGTTGTCCCACACTTGGACCTGGAGAACGCGGACGGGCTCGGGAAAGCAATCGCCCTCCAGGATGTCCCCGGGGCGGAGATCCATTGGGTCTAAAGCGGAACCCATTGCACCTACTCCCTCTGGAAAGAAGTATATATAACGCTTTTTTTCTTATAACCCCCCCTCCACCCTGCGCTTCCTGGGGTTCTATGCAGAACTACTTTTGCCCCAGGCTCCGCAGAGGGGCCGCCCCGTCCCGGAGGAGAAGCCTGGAGGCCTGGAGGAGGCGGAACTCCTGGGGGAGGCCAGGGACTCGGGGG
>BBBL01000014.1 GCA_001311545.1 Thermus kawarayensis JCM 12314
GAAGCGGGAACTGGCCAAGGAAGTGGGACCCAGGCGGTAAGCTGGAGCCATGGAAAAGGTGTACAAGAAGGTGACCCTGGTAGGGAGCAGCGAGGGGAGCCTCGAGGCCGCCATCCAAGCGGCCGTGACCCGGGCCCAGAAGACCCTGCGCCACGTGGAGTGGTTTGAGGTCAAGGAGATCCGGGGAAGCGTAGGCCCAAGTGGGGTGCAGAGCTTCCAAGTGGTCCTGGAGGTGGGGTTCAGGCTGGAGGAGTAACCCCCCGATAAAACCCGGTACGGGCGAGCCCTCTAAGGACTTTAAGGGGCTCGGGTTTGCACTTTACACAATGAGACTCAAGTGATATGCTTAAACCAAAGGAGGTGAGGGTATGAGCGCCACCGGTCTGGAGGTGTTTGACCGGACCCTCCACAAGACCCACACCTGGCTCAAGGGCATCATGGAGGCCTTGGGCATGGAGGACCGTCACCGGGCCTACATGGCCCTGCGAGCGGTGCTCCACGCCTACGGGACCGGCTCACGGTGGAAGAGGTAGCCCAGCTTGGGGCCCAGCTCCCCATGCTGGTACGGGGCATCTACTACGAGGGTTGGGATCCCACGGGCAAGCCTCTGAAGGAGCGGCATAAGGAAGAGTTCCTGGCCCACGTGGCCCGGGAGCTGAAGACCCCCTCGGGGCCCGCCCTGGATCCTGAAGCCGCCACACGGGCGGTGTTCCAGGTGCTGGCCCGGGAGATCTCCCAAGGGGAGCTTGAGGACATCCAGAGCCTGTTGCCTAAGGAGGTCCGGGAACTCTGGCCCGCCCAGCCCATCAAGGAATAGTACCTGGGATCTTTCCTAGAATACCCCGCTGCGTCCTTGGCCACAGCGGGGGGTCCTCAATAAGGTGCCTAAATCGGACCGGCCCTAGTCCAAAACAAAGCGGTCCTCGGTCTCATGCAGGCGCACGCGGTGGACGATGCGCTGGTCCTGGCCGCTTTGGCCATCGGTCATGGCCACCACGGTCACGTAGGGGCGTAGGGGGCTTCTCAGGACCTTCTTGGTGAGGGTTTCCTCCACCTGAAAGATCCCGGCGGAGTTGTTCATGAGGACCTGGATCTCCACCGGGTACTTATCCCCCTTGAGGATACGCACCTCGTCCACGGCCAAGGCGCTTATGGAGTGGATGTCAATGCTCCCCAGGGCGAAGGCCTTCCGCCCCCGGCCCTTGGTGATGTCGGTGCCGTCGGCCACGGCGGTGATGCCGGCCTCCAGGGTGAGGGGCTCGGGGGCGAGGTCGTGGCTGTAGATGCTGTGGAGCATGAGGGCGCGAAGGGCGGTGCGCTGCTCGGGATCCGGGTAGATCTTCTCCAGGATGCGGTTCAGGATAGGCAGGGCCAGGGTCACGCCAAAGGCCTCGTGGTGGTGGCGGTGCACCTGGTTGCCCAGGTCGTGGAGCATGGTGGAGAGGAGAACCACCACGTAGGCATCCTCCAGCTCCCCCGCCCCGGATTCCACGGTGTCCAGCCGCACCCCGGCCTCGGCGAGGAGGCCCAGGATGGCCACGCCGGCCGCCCCCGTGAGGAGGGCGTGGACCCGGCCGTGGTCGTTGTAGCCCAGCTTGCGCATGGTGATGTAGTTGGCCATGTTCCACCCGGAGCGGGCCTCGGGGTCTTGGATCAGGAGCTCATAGGCCTTAAGGGCCTTGGGGAAAGGCTTTAACCGCTCGCGGATGGCCTGGTCGGCCTCGGCGTAGAGCTTGGCCTTGGGGCTGGCGACATGGACCACGCGTTCTTCCGTCATGGGCAACCCCTACCTTACCACCATCCCCCCGGGAAAAAGGGCGGGCCGGAAGGGGGGTGCGAAAGGCCCCGGGGGGTCACTCCCCCTTGAAGTTGGGCGGGCGCTTCTCCAGGAAGGCCCGCACCCCCTCCTTCATGTCCTGGGTGGCGGCGGCGTAGCGAAGAGGTCGGCCTCTATCTCCAAGGCCTCCGCCAGGTCCAGCCCCTCACCCCGCACCACGCTTTCCTTGGCCAAGGCCAGGGCGACGGGGGCGTTTTTCAGGATGGTTTGGGCGAGCCTCTTGGCCTCCTCCAGGGCATCCTCCCCCACCCGGTTCACCAAGCCCAGGGAGAGGGCCTCCTCGGCGCTCACGTGCCGCCCGGTGAAGATCAGGTCCAAGGCCCGGCCCCGCCCGATGAGCCGGGGCAGGCGCTGGGTGCCGCCGAAGCCCGGGATGAGGCCCAGGCCCACCTCGGGAAGGCCCAGCTTGGCGTTCTTGGCGGCCACCCGGAGGTCGCAGGCCAAGGCCAGCTCCAGACCGCCCCCCAGGGCGTAGCCGTTGATGGCGGCGATGGTGGGGACGGGTAAGGCGGCGATCTCGGCGAAGACCTGCTGGCCTAAAAGGGCGTACTCCCGGGCCATGAAGGGGTCCTCCAGGGCGGCGATCTCCTTGAGGTCTGCCCCGGCGGCAAAGGCCTTCCCCTCCCCGGTGAAGATGACCGCCCGGGCCTCAGGGTCCTGGGCGATGACCTCCGCCACCTCGGCCAGCTCCCGCAGGAGGTCCTGGGAAAGGGCGTTCAAGGCCTCGGGCCGCCTTAGGGTGACCAGGGCCACGCCCTCCTCCACCTCGTAGGAAAGGTGCTGGAACTCGGGGATCTCCAGGATGAACTCGTGCTCGTGTTCGTGCGCCATCTTAAACCTCCAGAAGGGCCTCGAGGGCCACCTCCACCATGCGCCGCACCCCCTCTTGCAAGACCTCGGGAGGGGCGAGCTCGGGGTCGCCGATGCGGTTGGACACGGTGAGGATGACCCCCGCTCGCACCCCCCGCATCCTCCCCAGGAGGAAGAGGGCGCTGGCCTCCATCTCAAAGGCCAGGACCCCGTACCGGGCCCAGGCCCGGGCGGCCTCGGGAGTGGTGGCGTAGAAGGCGTCCTCCGTGGCCACGAGGCCCACGTGGTGGGGATAGCCCGAGGCCTCGGCCTTAGCCCAAAGGGCGCGGAAGAGGGAGGGATCGGGCACGGGGGCGTAGGGGCGGCCCTCCAGGTACTGGCGGGTGGCCCCGTCCAAGGGCACCGCCCCCTGGGCCACCACCCAGATCCCCGGGGGCCAGGGCCTCGTCCACCGCCCCGCAGGTGCCCACCCGAAGAAGCACCCTGGCCCCGAGGGCTATGAGCTCCTCGGCCACGATGCTGGCGGAAGGGGCCCCCATCCCCGTGGTCTGCACGGAAACGGGCCTCCCCTTGTAGCGCCCGGTGAAGCCCAAAAGTCCCCGATAGGAGGTGTAGAGAACGGGGTCTTCCAGAAAGGTCTTGGCGATCCACTCCGCCCGGCCCGGGTCCCCCGGGAGAAGAACCCGCTCGGCCACCTGTCCCTTCTGCCCCCGCACGTGGATGGGGCTCATACCGCCTAAGGATACACCAGGCGCAGGGCCGGGAAGCCCTCCACCAGGGCCTCGTCGTGGGTGGCCAGGACCAGGGCCGCCCCCACCTCCAAGGCGAGTTCCCGCATGAGCCTGAGGACCTCCCGGGCCTGGCGGCGGTCCAGGCTCGCCGTGGGCTCGTCGGCCAGGAGGAGCCGGGGCCTCAAATAAAGGGCCCGGGCCACGGCCACCCGCTGCCTTTCCCCCCCGGAAAGCCTCTGGGGCAGGAAGTGGGCCCGGTCCTCAAGCCCTAGCTCGCCAAAAGGCCCAGGGCCCAGGCCCTGTCCACCCGGCCCGCCAGGTAGCCCGGGGCCAGGACGTTTTCCAGGGCCGTGAGCTCGGGAAAGAGGAAGTGGTGCTGAAAAACCAGGCCCAGAAAGCGAAGCCGCCTGGGGGCCAGGTGGGCCTCGGGGAGGTTCCGGATGGCCTCCCCTTCCCAGAAGACCTCCCCTTCCTTTAGGGGAAGAAGCCCGGCCAGGAGGTGAAGCAGGGTGGTCTTACCGCTCCCCGAGGGCCCGAGCACGGCCAGGACCTCCCCCGGAGCCAGGGCAAAGGACACCCCTCGGAAAAGGACCCCGTTCCCATAAGCAAAGCCCAGCTCCCGCACCTCCAGCACCGGGCGCACCCTCTCATCCTCTAGGCAAAGGATGAAGCTTCGGTTAGAGTGGGGCCGATGACCTCGAGCCCCCTTTTCCAGGACCTCGGCCCGGAGGAGGTGGACCTGGCCCTGAGCTACTTCGTCCGCCTGACCTACCCCAGGGGGAAGGTCCTCTTCCACCAGGGGGACCTGGGCCAGAGCCTGTACCTGGTGGAAAGGGGGCGGGTGCGGCTTTACCGCACCCACCTGGGGGGGCAGGAAAAGACCCTGGGCGTGGTGGGGCCCGGGGGAGTTTTCGGGGAGATGAGCCTCTTAGACGGGGGAGAGCGGAGCGCCAGCGCTTGGTGGAGGAGGACGCCTCCCTCCTCGTCCTCTACAAGGAGGCCTACCTCGGCCTCCTCCGCCGCCTTCCCCTCTTCGCCCACAACCTGGCCCGCCTCCTGGCCCACCGCCTGCGGGAAGCGGATCTGGAGCTGGACCTTTTGGCCTTTGAGGAGGCGGAAAGCCGCGTGGCCTACGCCCTTTTGAAGCTCCTGCGCCAGGGGTACGGCCCGGAGCTCCGCCTGCGCCACCAGGACCTGGCCCACCTGGCGGGGGCCAGCCGGGAGACGGTCACCCGGGTCCTGCACGCCCTCCGGGACCAAGGGATCCTGCGCCTGGCCCCCGGGGTGGTGGAGGTGGTGAGCCCTGGGCTTCTGGAAGAACTGGCCTTCAGCCTGGTGTAGGGAGGAAGCATGCGCCTACGGGTGGACCCTTTGCCCACGGAAGCGCTGGTGTACCCCGATGTGGTCCTGGTGGTGGACGTGATCCGCTCCACCACCACAGCGGTGGCCCTCTTGGAGGCTGGGGCCGAGGCCCTTTACTGGGTGGCGGGCCTCGAGGCCGCCAGGGCCTTCAAGGACGCCGACGTCCTCCTGGCGGGCGAGGTGGGTGGGGTTAAGCCCCCCGGCTTTGACCTGGGGAACTCCCCCAGGGAGGCCCTGGAGGCCCCGGTGGGGGGCAGGATCGTGGTCATGAGCACCACCAACGGCACCAAGGCCGCCCACACCGCCGCAAAAACCGCCAAGCACGTCCTCTTGGCCTCCCTCTTCAACGCCCACGCCGCCGCCCGCAAGGCTTAGAGCTCGCCACGGAGGAGGTGGCCATCCTCTGCGCCGGGAAGGAGGGCCGGGTGGGGCTGGACGACCTCTACACCGCCGGGGTCCTGGCGGAGTACCTGGGGCTTCTGGGGGAGATGGAGCCCGAGGACGGGGCCCGCATCGCCCTCGCCCTCAAGCGGGCCTACCAGGACCCTCTGGAGGCCCTAAGCCTCTCCGCCGCCGCCCAGGCCCTGAAGGGGGTGGGCCTCGAGGCCGACGTCCCCTTCTCGGCCCAGGTGGCCAAAAGCCCCCTGGTCCCCCTTCTCTCGGGGCGGGTGGGGGAGGCCCTCATCTTCAAGGGGAGCCTGCCGGGCCAGGCTAAAGCCTTTCCTCCGCCAGCAGCTCGTGGAAGCGCCGGATGACGGCCACGCCCTTTTCCAGGTTGACCAGGTCCAGCTTCTCGTTGGGGGCGTGGAGGTTGTCGTCGGGAAGGCCCAGGCCCAGGAGGACGATGGGCGCCCCCAGGGCCTCCTGGAGCTCGGCCACCACCGGGATGGTCCCCCCTTCCCGGGCGTAGACCGGGGGCCTCCCCCAGACCTCTTCCAAAGCCCGGGCCATGAGGCGCATGGGGGGGCTGAAGGGTCGGTGAGGACGGGCCTGCCCCCGTGGAGCCGCCTGACCTCCAGGCGGTACCCCGGGGCAGAGGGCCCGCAGGTGGGCCTCGGCCAGGTCCGCCACCTCCTCCGGGTCCTGGTCCGGCACCAAGCGCATGGAGAGCTTCACCCCGCTTCGGCGGGGATCACCGTCTTGGAGCCCTCCCCCTGGTAGCCGCCCCACACGCCGTTGGGGTCCAGGGTGGGGCGGGCCCAGAGGCGCTCCAGGGGGGAATACCCCTCCTCCCCCGGCAGGACCTCCACCCCGAGCTCCCCCTTCAAGGCCTCCTCGTCCAGGGAGGGCCAGAGGCTTTTTCCTCCGGGGAAACGGGGCGCACCTTCGCGTAGAAGCCCGGGATCAGGACCCTCCCCGTCTTCTCGTCCTTAAGCCGGGCCAGGAGCCACCCCAGGGCCTGGATGGGGTTCGGGGCCACGCCCCCGAAGGCCCCCGAGTGGAGGTCCCGCCTGGCCCCCCTAAGGCGCACCTCCAGGTAGGTGAGCCCCCTGAGGCCATAGGTGAGGGTGGGGGTGAAGGGGGCGAACATGGCCCCGTCGGAGATGAGGACCACGTCCGCCTTTAGCCTCTCCCGGTTCGCCCGCACGAAGGGGAGGAGGTGGGGGCTTCCGATCTCCTCCTCCCCCTCCACCAAGAACTTCACGTTCACCCGCGCCGAGAGGCCCTCCAGGGCGGCCACGTGGGCGAAGAGCTGGCCCTTGTCGTCCGAGGCCCCGCGGGCGTAGATCCGGCCCTCCTTCACCACCGGGGCGAAGGGGGGGGTTTCCCAGAGCTCCAGGGGGTCCGGGGGCTGGACGTCGTAGTGGCCGTACACCAGCACCGTGGGGGCCTTTCCTCCAGGAGGCGCTCGGCGTAGAGGATGGGGTGGAGGGGGGTTTCGTGAAGCTCGGCGCGGAACCCCAGGGCCTTAAGCCGCTCCAGAAGCCAAAGAGCCGCCCGGCGGACGTCCTCTTTGCGGGCGGGGTCGGTGGAGACCGAAGGGATGGAGAGGAACTCCAGAAGGGGGGCTAGGGCGTTCACGCGCCCATACTACTCCCTTGGGCCAGGCCCCTGCCCTCCTCCAGGAGAAGAAGCCTTAGGCGGGCCACCTCGGCCTCAAAGCGGGCCTGGAGGGCCTCGAGCTCGGCCCGGAGGCGCATGATCTCCTCCACCCCCGCCAGGTTCACCCCCAGCTCCTGCGTCAGACGCCGGATCTCCCGCAGCCTCTCGATGTCCCGCTCAGAATAAAGCCTTGTCTTCCCAGAAGACCGCTTCGGCTTGATGAGCCCCTTCCGCTCGTAAAGCCTCAGGGTCTGCGGGTGCATCTCCACAAGCTCCGCCGCCACCGAGATCACGTAAACGGGACGGTCCTTGGGGGAAGGCCTCTCCGTCTCCCCAGGGGCGGGGAGGGCCTTGCGCTCCAGCTCCTGGAAGCGGTGGCCGATCTCTTGCTTGAGGCGCTCCACTTCCCGCTCAAAGCGGGCCTGGAGGGCCTCGAGCTCGGCCCGGAGGCGCATGATCTCCTCCACCCCCGCCAGGTTCACCCCCAGCTCCTGCGTCAAGCGGCGGATCTCCCGCAGCCTCTCAATGTCCCGCTCAGAATAAAGCCTTGTCTTCCCAGAAGACCGCTTCGGCTTGATGAGCCCCTTCCGCTCGTAAAGCCTCAGGGTCTGCGGGTGCATCTCCACAAGCTCCGCCGCCACCGAGATCACGTACACCGGACGGTCCTTGTCCATGGCCCTTAGCCCCTCCTGCTAAAGCCTCCTAACCCCTCCTATTGTACAGGCCCTGTGAAGCCAGGCGCAAGGAAGCTCTCCTTGCCGCCTCCACCACCCGGGGGGCCAGGCGGTGGGCTCCTTCCAGGGAGAGGCGGCTTGCGGGGGCGGAGAGGGAGAGGGCGGCCACCGCCTCCCCCGTGGGCCCGAAGACGGGAGCGGCCACGCACCGCACCCCGAGCTCCTTCTCCTCGTTGTCCAGGGCGTAGCCCCGCTCCCGCACCGCCTGGAGCTCGGCGAGGAGGTCGGGAAGGCGGGTGAGGGTGTGGGGGGTGTAGGGCTCCAGGGAAAGCCCCTCGGGCACCCCCCGGTAGGCCAGAAGCACCTTCCCCACCCCGGTGGCGTGAAGGGGGGCAGGGCTTCCGGGAGCGGTGAAGAGGCGCACCAGCCGCGTCCCCTCCACCTGGTCCAGGTAGAGGGCCTCCCGGCCCGCCGGCACCGCCAGGTTCACGCTCTCCCCAGCTCCGCCGCCAGGGCCTCCATCTCCGGCCGCACCGCCTGCAGGAGGCTCTTTTGCGGGTAGACCTGGCCCACCCGGTAGGCCATGGGCCCCACCCGGTAGACCCTCCCGCCTCCTCCACGAACCCCCGGCGGGCCAGGGCCTGCAGGAAGCGGTACAGGGTGCTCTTGGAAAGCCCGGTGCGCCCCGCAAGCTCCCAAGCCCCCCGGCCCCCAGCTCCGCCAGGGCCTCGAGGACCGAAAGGCCCCGCTCCAAGGTCCTGACCTCCCGGGCCCCCTTTTCCCTCGGCCTCGGCATGTCCCCGAGGATACCAGAACGGGGGCCTTTTTTTCAATAAGTGAAAAATCTTTTCCCTTCTTGACAAATCCTCCCCCCTCCCTTAGGCTCAAGCCACCATGAAGGGCGTGGAGATCACTAAGGACCATCCCCTCCTGAAGGAGGTGCTCACGGAAGAGGCCCTGCGGTTCGTGGCGGCCCTCCAGCGGGAGTTCAACCCCGTGCGCAAGGCCCTCCTGGAGCGGAGGAAAACCCTCTGGGAACGGTACAAGGCCGGGGAGAGGCCGGACTTCCTGGAGGAGACCGCCTTCGTGCGGGGCGGGGCGTGGCGGGTGGCCGAGGCCCCAGAGGACCTCTTGGACCGCCGGGTGGAGATCACGGGCCCCGTGGAGCGGAAGATGATCGTGAACGCGCTGAACTCCGGGGCCAAGGTCTTCATGGCCGACTTTGAGGACGCCCTCTCCCCCACCTGGGACAACGTCATAAGGGGCCAGAAGAACCTCATGGACGCCGTCCGCCGCCAGATAGACTTCGTCTCCCCGGAGGGCAAGGCGTACCGGCTCAAGGAGAAGACCGCCACCCTGGTGGTGCGCCCAAGGGGCTGGCACCTGGTGGAAAAGCACGTCTACGTGGACGGGGAGCCCATCTCGGCGAGCCTCTTTGACTTCGGCCTCTACTTCTTCCACAACGCCCACGAGCTTCTAAAGCAGGGGAGCGGGCCCTACTTCTACCTGCCCAAGCTGGAAAGCCACCTCGAGGCCCGCCTCTGGAACGAAGTCTTCAACTTCGCCCAGGACTACCTGGGGGTCCCCCGGGGGACCATCCGGGCCACGGTGCTCATAGAAACCATCCTGGCGGCCTTTGAGATGGAGGAGATCCTCTACGAGCTCAAGGAGCACGCCGCCGGGCTCAACGCTGGCCGCTGGGACTACATCTTCAGCTGCATCAAGAAGTTCGCCACCACCGCCCCCATCTTCCTGACCGGGCCCAGGTGACCATGACCGTGCCCTTCATGAAGGCCTACACCGAGCTGTTGGTGAAGTCCTGCCACACCCACGAGGCCCACGCCATCGGGGGCATGGCCGCCTTCATCCCGAGCCGCAAGGACCCCGAGGTGAACGAAAGGGCCTTCCAGCAGGTCCGGGCCGACAAGGAGAGGGAGGCCTCCCAGGGCTTTGACGGCACCTGGGTGGCCCACCCCGACCTGGTGCCCGTGGCCATGGAGGTCTTTGACCGCCACCTGGGGAACAACCCCCACCAGAAGCACGTGAAGCGGGAGGACGTCCGGGTGACGGCGGAGGACCTCCTGAACTTTGAGGTTCCCGGCGGCAAGGTGACGGAGGCGGGGCTTCGCAACAACGTCTCCGTGGCCCTGCAGTACCTGAACCAGTGGCTCCTCGGGAACGGGGCCGCCGCCATCTTCAACCTCATGGAGGACGCCGCCACCGCCGAGATCAGCCGGGCCCAGCTCTGGCAGTGGGTGCACCGGGGGGCCACGCTGGAAGACGGCTGCACCGTCACCCAAGACCTCTACCAAAAGGTCAAGGAGGAGGAGCTCGCCAAGCTGGGGGGGCGGGACAAGGAGCGCTACCGGGAGGCCGAAGAGATCCTGGACAAGCTCGTCCTCTCGGAGGAGTTCGTGGAGTTCCTGACCCTGGTGGCCTACGACTACCTTGACTGACCCCTGGCGGCCCCACTGGGGTAGAGGCCTTCATGAGAAAGGGCGGGCACCTAGGCGGGGGGCTTCCCCCGCCCCTTTGCCCTAAAGTGGAGAAAGAGGGAGGCGAAGCGTGGGGTTTTTGGAGGAACTCAAGGCCCTCTTCCCGGGACGGGTCCTCACCAAGGAGGCGGAGCTTGCCCCCTACGAGTCCGACGCTCTCACCGCCTACCGCAAAAGGCCCCTGGCCGTGGTCCTGCCGGAAAGGAAGGAGGAGGTGGTGGAGGCGGTCCGGCTCTGCCACCGGCACGGCGTCCCCTTCGTGGCCCGGGGAAGCGGGACGAGCCTCTCGGGAGGCTCCCTTCCCGTGGAGGGGGGGTGGTGATCGCCCTGAACCGGATGAACCGGGTGCTGAAACTAGATCCCAAGGCCCGGATCGCCGTGGTGGAGCCTGGGGTGGTGAACCTGGAGGTCACCCGCCAGGCAAGCCCCTTTGGCCTCTACTACGCCCCGGACCCCTCCAGCCAGCCCGTCTCCACCATCGGGGGGAACGTGGCCTTCAACTCCGGGGGGGCCCACTGCCTGAAGTACGGGATGACAGCGAACCACGTGCTGGGCCTGGAGCTCGTCACCCCCACGGGGGAGGTGGTGCACCTCGGGGGGGAGAGCCTGGAGGCCGTGGGCCCGGACCTCCACGGCTTCTTCGTGGGCACCGAGGGGCTTTTGGGGGTGGCGGTGGAGATCACCCTAAGGCTTCTCCCCAAGCCCGAGGCCTACCACACCGTCCTCGCCGCCTACCCCACCCTGGAGGCCGCGGGGGAGGCGGTGAGCCAGGTCATCCGGGCGGGGCTTTTGCCGGGGGCCATGGAGATCATGGACCGCCTGAGCATCGAGGCCGCCGAGAAGGCGGTGGGGGCGGGCTACCCCCCGGTGGAAGGGCTCCTCATCGTGGAGCTGGAGGGCCCCAAGGAGGAGGTGGCCGCCGAGGCAGAGGTGCTCCACCAGGTCCTGGGGGAGAGCGGGGCCCTGGAGGTGCGGGTGGCGCGGGGCGAGGCCGAGCGCCAGGCCATCTGGAAGGGAAGGAAGGCGGCCTTCAGCGCCGTGGGGAGCTTTCCCCCGATTACCTGGTCCAGGACGGGGTGGTGCCCCGCTCCCGGCTCGGGGAGGCCCTGAGGGAGATCGGAAGGCTCTCCCGGGAGTACGGCCTTAGGGTGGCCAACGTCTTCCACGCCGGGGACGGAAACCTGCACCCCCTGGTCCTTTACGACGGCAAAAAGCCTGGGGAGCTGGAAAGGGCCGAGGCCCTGGCCGGGGAGATCCTCAGGCTCTGCGTGCGGCTTGGGGGCTCCCTCACGGGGGAGCACGGCATCGGGGTGGAGAAGAAGGGCTACATGCCCGAGATGTTCTCCCGGGAAGACCTCGAGGCCATGGAGGGGGTGAAGCGGGCCCTGGACCCCAAAGGCCTCGCCAACCGGGGCAAGGTCCTGCCGGAGGTGGCCCGTGCGGGTTGAGGCCAGGACCTGGAGGAGGTGCGGGAGGCGGTCCTCGCCCACCCCCGCCTGAGGGCGCAAGGCGGGGGGACCAAGCCCGCCCTCTCCGCGCCCAAGGAGGGGGAAGTCCTCTTGGACCTTTCCGGCTTCGGGGCCTTCTGGAGTACGAGCCCGAGGAGTTCGTCTTCACCGCCTTCGCCGGGACGCCCATCGCCGAAGTGGAGGAGGCCCTAAGGGCCCACGGCCAGTACCTGCCCTTTGACCCGCCCCTGGCGGGGAAAGGGGCCACCCTAGGGGGGGACGGTGGCGGCGGGGCTTTCCGGCCCCTTGCGCCACCGCTATGGGGGCCTAAGGGACTTCCTCCTCGGGGTGCGCTTCGTGGACGGGGAGGGGAGGGTGGTGAGGGGTGGGGGCAAGGTGGTGAAGAACGCCGCGGGCTTCCCCTTCCACCGCCTGATGGTGGGCTCCCTGGGGGCCTTCGGGGTCATGGTGGAGCTCTCCTTCAAGGTCTTCCCCAGGCCCCGGGCCACCCGCACCCTCAGGGTGCGGCGGGAAACCTTAAGAGAAGCCCTCGCCCACCTGGAAAGGCTAAGGCTCCTCCCTTGGACCTCCTCGCCTTAGATCTCGTCCCCCCCGCCACCCTGGAGCTCCGCCTCGGGGGGTTTGAGAAGAGCGTGGAGGCCCGCCTAGGGCGCCTCTTGGACCTCCTGGGGGAGGGGGAGGTCCTGGAGGAGGACGCCTCCCACTGGGAGGCGGTGCGGGACCTGGCCTTTTTGGAGGGAAGCCCCGTCTGGGTCAAGCTCCCCGCCAAGCCCCACCTGATCCCCGGGCTGGAGGGGCTTCCCCTGGACCCGAGGCGCTACCTGGAGGGGGAGAGGTGCTCTACGCCGGGGCCACGGAGGAGGGCCTAAAGGCGCTAAGGGAGGCGGGCCTTCCCCACCTGGTGCTCAAGGGGGCGGAAGCGCCCCCCTTCCCCGGGCCCCAAAACCCCTTCTTCGCCGGCGTCAAGAAGGCCCTGGACCCCAGGGGCCGCTTTCCTTTAGGGTGAGAGCATGCAGCACCGGATCCCCGTGGAAACCCTGGGCAAGGAAGGGGAGGTCATGGCCCACGCCATCGAAGCCTGCGTCCACTGCGGCTTCTGCCTCCCCACCTGCCCCACCTACGTGGTCCTCCAGGAGGAGATGGACTCCCCCAGGGGCCGGATCTTCCTCATGAAGGAGGTCCTGGAGGGAAGCCTCCCCCTGGAGGAGGCCCTGCCCTACCTGGACCGCTGCCTGGCCTGCCAGGCCTGCGTCACCGCCTGCCCAAGCGGGGTGCCCTACGGCGAGCTCATCGCCACCTTCCGCCTCTGGAGCGAAGGGAGGCGGCACCGCTCTCCCCTGGAAGCCACCTACCGCCTGGGCCTCCTCCGCACCCTTCCCTACCCCGGGCGCTTCCGGCCCCTGGCGGGGCTCGGCGTCC
>BBBL01000015.1 GCA_001311545.1 Thermus kawarayensis JCM 12314
GGCAACCTCCTGGTGAAGGCCCCGGGGGAGGAGGGCCCGGAGGTGTTGCTGGTGGACTGGGTGCGCTCGGGAGGCGACGACCCCGCCCGGGACCTGGCCCTCCTGAAGACGGGAAGCCTGGACCTCCTGGGGGAGGAAAGGGCCCGGGAGGCCCTCTTCCGCATGGCCCGCCTCTACCCCCAGGAGGTGAGGGAACGCCTGGCCTTCTACGTGCCCCTCACCTACCTCCACGACCTCCACTGGTTCAGGACCAAGCACCGGGCGGGTTTCCTCGAGGCCCTTAAGGAAAAGCTCCCCAAGGCCCTGCGCTTTTTCCAGGACTGCTTTCCCGTCCGGGGAAGGGGGTGCTAAGGTTGCGGAACCCCCGGGCAGGGGCTTAGCTCGTGGGGATGAGGATCACCCTGGTGGACCACCCCCTTATCCAGCACAAGCTGGCCCACCTCCGGGACAAAGGCACGGGCCCCAAGGACTTCCGGGAACTGGCGGAGGAGGTCTCCCTCCTCATGGCCTACGAGGCCATGCGGGACCTGGAACTCACCGAGGCTGGGTGGAAACCCCCGTGGCCCCGGCCAGGTCCGGGTGCTCTCCGGGAAGAAGCTCGCCCTGGTGGCCATCCTCCGGGCAGGGCTCGTCATGGTGGAGGGCATCCTGAAGCTCGTCCCCCACGCCCGGGTGGGGCACATCGGCCTCTACCGGGACCCCGAGTCTTTAAAACCCGTGCAGTACTACGCCAAGCTTCCCCCGGACATCGCCGAAAGGAGGGTTTTCCTCCTGGATCCCATGCTGGCCACGGGGGGAAGCGCAAGCCTTGCCCTCTCCCTCCTCAAGGAACGGGGGGCCACGGGCATCAAACTCATGTGCATCATCGCCGCCCCGGAAGGCCTGGAGCGCATCGCCCAGGACCACCCCGACACCGAGGTGGTGGTGGCGGCCATTGACCAGCACCTCAACGACCACGGCTACATCGTCCCCGGGCTGGGCGACGCCGGGGACCGGATCTACGGGACCAAATGAGCGAGCTTCTAAGGCGCCTAGGCATCGCCGACCCCACGGGGCCGGGATGGCTCACCGTGGCCTTCGTCTTCCTCCTGGCCCTTTTCTTCACCTGGCGTTTCCTGCCCCAGGTGCGCCGCTTCGCCCTGAAGGTGGGCTGGGCCGACCTGCCCAACGAACGGCGCCTCAACCGGGAGCCCCTCCCCAACGCCGGGGGGCTCGCCGTCTACGCCGGGGTGGTCCTCGCCCTGGTGGTGGCGGCCTTCCTCCGGCCCATCCTGGTGGAAAACGTCCTCATCCAGGTCCTGGCCATCCTCCTGGGGGGGGCCTGGCTGGTGCTGGTGGGCTTCATTGACGACCAGTTCGGCCTCCCGCCCCTTTTCCGCCTCTTCGTCCAGACCCTCTCCGCCCTCCTCCTCATGGCCGTGGGGGTGCGTTTTGAAGCCGCCTTCGGCACGCCCTTGGACCCCGCTTTGGGCCTCCTCCTCACCTGGCTTTGGGTGGTGGGGATCACCAACGCCTTAAACCTCATGGACGGCCTGGACGGCCTGGCGGGGGGCATCGCTTCATCAGCGCCGTGAGCCTCCTCTTCGTCTCCGCCCAGTTCCCCTTCTGGGCGGCGGGCACCCTGGTCCTCTCGGCGGTGGCCGGGGCCGCCTTGGGATTTCTGCGGCACAACCTCCACCCGAGCCGCATCATCCTGGGGGACGCCGGGGCCTACTTCCTGGGCTACACCCTGGCGGCCACCGCCCTCCTCGGCAACCTCAAGCTCACCACCTTCTTGGGCCTCCTCCCCCCGGTCCTCTTCCTCCTCCTCCCCATCCTGGACACCACCCAAGTGGTCCTGAAGCGGCTTCTCCGGGGGCAGAACCCCCTCTCCACCCCGGGCAAGGACCACATCCACCACCGCCTCCTGGCCCGGGGGCTCTCCCAAAGGCGGGTGGCCTTTCTCCTCTGGGGGGTGGCCCTCCTCTTTAACCTGATGGCCATGGCCTACCTGGGGATGCCCTGGGAGGCCATTTTGGCGAGCCTCCTGGTCACCTTCCTGGGCCTCTCCTGGGTGACCTACCGGAGGCTTAGAGCGCTTTGGAGGGGAGAATGAAGCGCGTGGTCCTCGCCTTCGGCACAAGACCTGAGGCCACCAAGATGGCCCCCGTGTACCTGGCCCTCCAGGAGATCCCTTACCTGAAGCCCCTGGTCCTCCTCACAGGCCAGCACCGGGAACAGCTCCGCCAGGCCCTCTCCCTCTTCGGCATCCGGGAGGACCGGAACCTGGACGTGATGCAGGAGCGCCAGGCCCTCCCCGACCTCGCCGCCCGCATCCTCCCCCAGGCGGCGAGGGCCCTCAAGGAGATGGGGGCGGACTACGTTCTGGTCCACGGGGACACCCTCACCACCTTCGCCGTGGCCTGGGCCGCCTTCCTGGAAGGGATCCCCGTGGGCCACGTGGAGGCGGGGCTTAGGAGCCACAACCTCAAGGAGCCCTTTCCCGAGGAGGCCAACCGCCGCCTCACCGACGTCCTCACCGACCTGGACTTCGCCCCAACCCCCCTGGCCAAGGAGAACCTCCTTAGGGAGGGGAAGCGGGAGGAGGGGATCCTGGTCACGGGCCAGACCGGGGTGGACGCCGTGCTCCTGGCCGCCCGGCTCGGCCGGCTTCCCGAAGGGCTTCCCGAAGGGCCTTACGTGACCGTGACCATGCACCGCCGGGAGAACTGGCCCCTCCTCCCGGACCTGGCCCGGGCCCTCAAGCGGGTGGCCGAGGCCTTCCCCCACCTCACCTTCGTTTACCCGGTGCACCTGAACCCCGTGGTGCGGGAAGGGGTCTATCCGGTCCTCCGGGGGGTGAGGAACTTCGTCCTTCTGGACCCCCTGGAGTACGGCCCCATGGCCGCCCTCATGCGGGAAAGCCTCCTCCTCGTCACCGACTCCGGGGGCCTCCAGGAGGAAGGGGCCGCTCTGGGGGTTCCCGTGGTGGTCCTGAGGAACGTGACGGAAAGGCCCGAGGGCCTCGAGGCGGGCATCCTCAGGCTGGCCGGCACCGACCCCGAACGGGTCTTCCGGGTGGTCAGGGAGCTTCTGGAAAACCCCGAGGAGCTCGCCCGCATGCGGAAGGCCCGAAACTTACGGGGACGGGAAGGCGGGGGTGCGGGTAGCCAGGGGCGTGGCCTGGCGGCTCGGCCTGGGGCCTAGGCCCGAGGACTGGACCCCTTAGGCCAGGGGCGAAGCTGGTAGAGGCCCACCAGGAGGACCAGTCCCCCCAGGGCCAAGGCGGCAAGCCGCCCCCCCAGGAGCTCAAAGAGAAACCCCGTGAGGTAGGCCCCCAAAGGCCCCGTGCCCAGCATCACCAGGCTGTAGACCGCCATGACCCGGCCCCTCAAGCGGTCCGGAACGGAAAGCTGCACCAAGGTGTTGGCGTTGATGAGGACGGAGATCATGCCAAACCCCCCGAGGGCCAAGAAGAGGGGCACCCAAGGCCGGTAGGCCCAGAAGAGGCCCAGGTGGGCTAAGGCCAGGGCGAAGGCGCCCAGGAGGAGGCGACCGGGCCTCGGCCTCCCCGTAAGGGCCATGACCAAGGCCGCCCCCAAAGCCCCAAGCCCCACGCTGGAGACCAGAAAGCCGTAGCCGGTGGCGGAAAGGGAGAGCACGAGCCGGGCGTAGGCGGGGACCAGGGTCTGGAAGTTCATGCCGAAAAGGCTGGCGAAGAGGACCAGCCCCACCACCCGGCGCACCAAGGGGTGCTCCAGCACAAAGCGCACCCCTTCCAGGGCCTCCCGCCACCAGCGGCCCTCCCCTCCCCCGCCCAGGGGCCCCGGGGCGAGGCGGAGGAGGACGAGGAGGAGGGGGAAAAAGGAGAGGGCATTGGCCAGGTAGGCCACCCCTACCCCGTAGAGGGCGATCAAGACGCCCGCCAAGGCCGGCCCCAGGAGGCGGCTTAGGTTGAAGCCCAAGGAGTTCAGGGCGATGGCCCCGGGGTAGCGCTCCCGGCCCGCCAGCTCCACGGTGAAGCTTTGGCGCACGGGCTGGTCCATGGCGTTCAAGGCCCCGTAGAGGAAGGCGAAGAGGAGGACGTGCCCGTAGCGCACCCACCCCGTGAGGATGAGGAGGGCCATGAGGAGGGCCAGAAGCATCATCCCCCTGGGTGAAGAGGAGGAGGTTCCGCTTGGGGTAGCGGTCCGCCAGGACCCCGGCGGGCAAGGAGAAGAGGAGGGAGGGCAGGAACTGCAAGGCCACCACCAGGCCGAGCCGCTCGGCGCTTCCCGTGAGGAGGAGGACCAGCCACCCCTGGGCCGCCGCCTGCATCCAGGTGCCCATCTGGGAAACGAAGAGGGCGAGCCAGTAACCGCGGTAGCGGGCGTCTTGGAGGAGGGCCAGGGCCAGCACCCCCCCATCCTACGACTGACCGCCCAGTCATAACCGGGGAGCCCCGCCCCGGCCTATACTGAGGCATGCTTCAGCGCGGGCTTTTCCTCTTCCGCCTCCTGGGCATCCCCCTCTACCTGGACCTCTCCTTCCTGGTGGTCCTCCCCCTCTTGGCCCTGCTCATCGCCGGGAACCTGCCCCTTTACCTGAGGCTCTTCGGCCTCCCCCAGGAAGAAGGCCTCCTCCAGGGCCCCGGCCCTTCCTCCTCGGCCTCCTGGCCGCCACGGGGCTCTTCCTCTCCGTTCTCCTCCACGAGCTCGGCCACGCCCTCGCCGCCCACCGCTACGGCATCGCCACCCGGCGCATCACCCTTTGGCTCCTGGGCGGGGTGGCGCAGCTGGAGCGGATCCCCCAAGAACCCCTAAAGGAGCTCGGGGTGGCGGTGGCGGGGCCCCTGGTGAGCTTCGCCCTCGCCCTCCTCTTCTGGCTCCTGCGCCAGGAGGAGGGGGTGGTGGGGTTCCTCACCCACTACCTGGCCCTGGTGAACCTCACCCTGGGCCTTTTCAACCTCCTCCCCGCCCTGCCCCTGGACGGGGGGCGGGTCTTCCGCGCCCTCCTCGCCCTAAGGAAGCCCTACCTTCAGGCCACGAGGCAGGCCCTGGCCCTGAGCCAAGCGGTGGCCCTGGCCCTAGGGCTTTTCGGGCTTGTGGCCTTCAACCCCTTCCTGGTCCTCACGGCCTTCTTCGTGTATATGGCCTCGAGGGCCGACGCCGAGGCCACCCTCCTGGCCCAGGCCCTGGAGGGCTTAAGGGTGCGGGACCTGATGACCCAGGACCCCATCGTCCTTGCCCCCGGCCTCCCCGTGGGCGAACTCCTAAGGCTTTCCCTCCTCCACAAGGTCTCCGGCTTCCCCGTGGTGGCGGAAGGGCGGGTTTTGGGGGTGGTGGGGCTGGAGCACCTGGAAGGGGCCGACCCGGAGGCCCCCCTGGAGCGCTACCTCCAGCCCCCCCTCTTCCTCTCCCCCGAGGACACGGCCTTGGGCGCCCTGGAACGCATGGCCGAACGGGGGTACGCCCGGGCCCTGGTCCTGGAGGAGGGAAGGCTTGTGGGCATCCTCAGCAAAACCGACCTCTTGCGGGCCTTCCAGGCAAGGCTCCTGGGCCTTTCCTCCCTTGACAGGACCCCCGGGCCAAGGTAGGGTATGGGCGCAAAAGTATGCGGGAGGTGAACATGAAGCGAAGCCTTATCCTCTTGGCCCTGTTGCTTGCGGCCTCTGGGGTGGCCCAGAAGCCCAAGGTGGTCATCGGCACCGGAAGCACCGGGGGGTATTCTTCTACTACGGCACCGCCATGGCCGACATCCTCAACAAGGCGGGGGCGGTGGAGGCCCAGCCCGTGCAGACCGGGGGCTCCTACGACAACCTCCAGCTCCTCCGCGACCGCACCAACCCCCAGGGGAACACCTTCTACTGCGCCCTCACCACCACCGACTCCGCTACGTGGCCTACACCGGGGAAGACCCCCGCTTCAAGGAGAAGCCCGCCAAGAACCAGCGGGTGCTCTTCTACATGTACCCCTCCTTCATCCACCTGGTGACCTCGGAGAAGACTGGCATCAAGCTGGTGCAGGACCTCAAGGGCAAGCGGGTCTCCACCGGCCAGCCCGGCTCCAGCACCGAGAACCTGGCCCTCCTCGTCCTCCAGGGCGCCGGGGTGAAGCCCGAGTCCTTCGCCAAAAGGGAGCGCCTGCCCGTGGCCGAGGCGGCCAAGGCCCTGGCCGAGGGCACCCTGGACGCCTTCTTCTGGGTGGGGGGGTTGCCCACCAGCTCCATCGTGGAGCTCTCCCAGACCCTAACCCGCAAGGGGGACCGGATCCACCTGGTGCCCATTGACCCCAAGAGCACCACAGCCCAGGTGGTCCTGAAGCGCTTCCCCGGCCTGGTGGACACCTACAAGGTGCCCAAGAGCGTCTACAACACCCGCACCGACGTGCCCGGCCTGGCCACGGGCAACATCGTGGTCTGCCCCGACACCCTGCCCGCCGAGGCCGCCTACGCCATGGTGAAGGCCATCTTTGACAACCTGGACACCCTGCGCACCGCCGTGGCGGCCGCCAAGGACACCAGCCTCGAGGCCACCGCCCGCCTCCACGGCAAGCTCCCCATCCCCTTCCACCCCGGGGCGGAGCGCTACCTGAAGGAAAAGGGACTCCTCAAGTAAGAACCCGCACGCGCCCGGGGTCGGGGCACCCCCGGACCCCGGGCCTTCTTGGAGAACCCCATGGAGCTAGAACGCCCGGCCTTCCCCTCCACCCCCCTCACCCGGCTCACCCACTGGGTCCTGGTGCTGGGGGCCCTCTTCAGCCTGTACCTGGTCCTCCACCCCTTCACCCCCCTCGCCCGGCTGAGGTCCCCATCCTGGATCAGGTACAGCTACAGCGGAGCACCCACGTCCTCTTCCTCCTCCTGGGCGCCTACCTGGTGAGCTTCTACCTGCCGCGGAGGCGCACGCCCGGGGCCTGGGTCTACTTCCTCTTCAGCCTCGTGCCCCTCTACAACTTTCTCTTCCCCAACGTCCCCGGGGTCAGCCTGCCCCCCGCCGCCAAGCTCACGGGCCTCCTCTACTGGGCGGTGGCCGTCTTGCCCGCCCTCCTCCCTGGCCTAAAGCGCCCCGCCGACCTCCTGGCGGTCCTCCTCGCCCTCTTCCCCACCCTGTACCAGCTCCGCCACTTTGAGGAGCTGGTCTACCGGGCCGTGCTTCCTGAGCCCTGGGACATGGCCATGTCCTTCGGCCTCATCATGCTGGTCCTGGGAGCGGTCTACCGCCTCCTGGGCCCCGTGATGCCCGTGCTCGTCCTCTTCTTCTTCGGCTACAACCTCTACGCCGACCTCTTCCCCGGGGCCTTTAGGGGAAGCCGCCAGGGCATTGACCTCCTCCTGGGCAAGACCTTCAACGAGACGGAGGCGGGCATCTACGGCCTCATCACCGGGGTTTCCGCCAAGTACCTGGTCTACTTCACCCTCCTTTCCGGCATGATCGGGGCCCTGGGCTGGGCAAGGTGGTGGCCAACATGGCCCTGGCCCTGGTGGGCAAGCACCCCGCCACCCCCGGGCGGGTCACGGGCATCGCCAGCGTCTTCATGGGCATGTTCTCGGGAAGCGGGGCCGCCGACACCCAGTTCGTGGCCGCCCTCACCAAGCCCCTCTACGAGCGGGCGGGCTACGACCGCCTCATCGCCGCGGGGCTCGTGGCCACCGCCGGCACCATCGCCCTCATCACCCCGCCCGTTTTGGGCTCCATCGCCTTCATCATGGTGGAGATCCTGCAGATCCCCTTGCTGAAGGTGATCGTCATGGCCATAGGCCCCGCCCTCCTCTACCTCACCACCGTCCTCGCCTTCAACGAGTTCTACGCCCGGAAGGCGGGGCTAAAGCCCGTGGCCCCGGAGCTCGGCATGGGCCGCAGGGCTTACGTCCTGCGCTATAGCTTCATCTTCCTGCCCATCCTCCTCATCGTGGCCATGCTCTACCTGGGCTATGAGGTGCGCACCGCCGCAAGCCTCGCCCTGGTCCTCTTCGTGGTCTTGGCCTACCTGGACCCCACCCTAAGGCCTAAGGGCCTAGGCCCCCTCTTCCAGGGGCTCGCCGAGGGCTTCCGCACCCTGCTTCCCATCGGCACCGCCGTCACCGCCGCCAACCTCATCTTCGCCAACATGGTCATCTCCGGGCTACCCTCCAAGTTCAGCCAGCTCTTGCAGCAGGCCTCCGGGGAGAGCCTCCTCCTCGCCACCCTCATCACCGCCCTCTTCAGCCTGGTCCTGGGGATGGGCGTCCCCCCCACGGCCACCTACGTCCTCACCTCCGCCCTCACCGCCCCGGCCATCGTCGCCTTGGCGGTGAAGAACTTCACCGCAGAGGGCCTGAGCCCGGAGGCCTCCCAACAGGCCGCCCTCCTCGCCACCCACATGTTCCTCTTCTACTACGCCGTCTTGGCAGACGTGACCCCGCCCGTGGCCCTCTCCGCCTACGCCGCCGCCAGCGTCTTCGGCACCAACCCCCTGCAGACCGGGGTCTACGCCGCCCGGGTGGCCCTCTCCAAGTACCTGGTGGGCTTTTTCTTCCTTCTGGCCTATTCGGGCTCGGCCCTCCTCATCGTGCCCGTCCTGGAGACCGCCCCCCCTGGAGAGGCCTGGGCCCTCATCCTCTGGCGCTTCCTGGCGGTGGGCGCGGGGGTGGTCTACCTCTCCGCCTCGGGGGCCGGGTACACGCGGAGGCCCCTTAAGCGCTGGGAGGCTTGGGCCCTGGGGGTCTTGGCCGCACTTCTCTTCGTGCCCCAGCCCTACCTGAACCTGGCCGCCTTCCTTCTGGGCCTCCCCTTCTTCCGCAAGGGCTTGACGGGAGGCCCCAAGGGGGCTTAGGGTAGGGCCGAAGGAAAGGAGGAAGGGGATGAAGCGAGTCCTGCTGGCCCTTTTGGCCCTGAGCGGTCTAGCCCTAGCCAGAAGCCCAAGGTGGTCATCGCCACGGGCGGGGTGGGCGGGGTCTACTTCTACTACGGCACGGCCCTGGCGGAGATCTTTACCAAGGCGGGAGTCGCCGAGGCCCAGGCCATCCAGACGGCGGCCTCCATTGACAACCTCCTCCTCCTGGAGAACCGCACCGGGGGAGGCACCTACTACTGCGCCACCGTCCTCCCCGACTCCGCTTATCTGGCCTACACAGGAGGGCACGAGCGCTTCAAGGACAGGCCCGCCAAGAGCGCCCGCATCCTCTTTGCCATGTACCCGAACTACCTGCACCTCGTGGCCCGGGAAGGGGCGGGCATCCGGGTGATCCAAGACCTGAAGGGCAAGCGGGTCTCCACCGGGCCCCGGGCTCGGGCACCGAGGTGGAGGCCCTTCTGGTCCTCCAGGCGGCGGGCCTCTCCCCCAAGGACTTCGCCAAGCAGGAGCGCCTGGGGGCGCAGGAGAGCGCCAACGCCCTTTCCGAGGGCAACCTGGACGCCTTCTTTTGGTCGGGTGGCCTGCCCACCGGGGCTATCACCGAGCTCTCCGCCGCCTTGGCCCGCAAGGGGCAACGCCTCTACCTGGTGCCCATTGACCCCAAGAGCACCGTGCCCAAACCTTCCAGAAGCGCTTCCCCGGCCTCGCCGGAACCGGGGTGATCCCCAAGGCCACCTACAACACCCGCGCCGACACCCCCACCCTAACCTTCTGGAACCTCTTCGTCTGCCCGGCAAGCCTCCCGGAGGATGCGGCCTACGCCCTCACCAAGGCCACCTTTGAAAACCTCCAGGCCCTCCGGCAGGCGGTGGCCGCCGCCAAGGACACCTCTTTGGAAAACGCCGTGCGCTTCGTGGGCGGCACCATCCCCTACCACGAGGGGGCGCTGCGCTACTTCCGCGAGGCGGGGGCCTTGAAGTGAAGCGGTGGGTAAGGCGCTCTTGAGGCCCTGGGCCCGGCTCCTCAAGAGCTGGGCCTTTTGGCTCGGCCTGGGGGCCCTCTCCCTGCTCCGCCTGGTGGCGGTGGAGGAAGGGGAAACCAGGCGCTTCGTCCTCCTCCTTCCCTGGGCGGAGGGGCGGGTGGAGTTCGTGAACTCGGTGACGGGAAAGCCCGTGCTTCTGGAGTTTCGGCCCCTCTTCCGCTTCCAGGCTTCCGGGCCTACACCGATGCCGAGACGGAGGCCTACTACACCGCCGGGGCTACCCCTGGAACGAGGCCCTGGCCAAGGAGAGGCAGAGGGAGCTCTACTACTGCTCGGAAACGGGCCTGGCCCTCCGCCTGGGGGAAAGCTGGTTCCAAGCGGAGGGCGGATGCCTAAGGGTGAGGCTCCTTTGGCCCCCTTAGCGGATCACCTGGGGAACCACCCTGAGGGTCAGGGTACGCCCCTGGCGCCAGACCTTGAGGGCCACCGCCTCCCCCGGCTTCTTGGCGTAGAGGACCTGCCGGAGCTGGGCGATGGAGGTGAGGGGGATCCCCTCCGCCTCCAAGAGCACGTCCCCGTCCACCCCCACCTGCAGGGCCTCCCCCGTGGGAAGCTGGACGTAGGCGAAGCGGCTTGGCGGTCTCAGGCCCGCCCGCTCTGCGGGGCTATTCCGCTCCACCTCCTGGACCATGAGGCCGGTGTCGGGGAGGCCATACTGCTGGCGGAGCTCTCCGGGTAAAGGGAGAGGGGAGTTAAGGACACCCCAAGCCGGGGTCGGTTTCTAATGATGGCTTCGGCGGTGAGGGTTTTCCCCGACCGGAGCTCGGGCAGGTACTGCTTCACCAGGTTGATGGGCAGGGCGAACCCCACCCCGGCGAACTGGGCGGCCCCGAACTGGCCCGTGGGGGTGAAGATGGCGGTGTTGATGCCGATGACCTCGCCCCGGGAGTTGAGGAGGGGCCCCCCGGAGTTCCCGGGGTTGATGGCAGCGTCCGTCTGGATCACCTGGGGCACGAGGCCCGAATCGTCCCCGATGGCCCCGGGGTTTTCCCGTATGGCGGAGACGATCCCTTGGGTCACGGTGAACTCCAGCCCGAAGGGGTTCCCCATGGCGATGGCCTTCTGCCCCACCCGGATCCGGCCGGAGTCCCCCAGGACCAGGGGCACCAGCCTGTCCTTAGGGGCGTCCACCTTGAGGAGGGCCACGTCCAAAGGGGGGGCCGCCCCCACCAGGCGGGCCCGGTACTCCTTGGGGTCGTTGTGGAACTTCACCGTGATCTGGCTTGCCCCCTCCACCACGTGGTAGTTGGTGAGGATATACCCCTCCTTGTCTATGACGAAGCCCGAGCCCGTGCCCTGCTGGGGCGGGGCCTGCAGGAAGGGGGCGAAGAACTCAAACCCCGGGGGGAGCTGGACGCTCTGGGGCCGGGTGACCACGGACACGTAGACCACCCCGTCCCCGTAGCGCTCCACGATCTCCACGGTGTTGCGCTCGTACTCCAGAAGGCCCCCGTCCGCCGGGAGTGGGGCGGTCTGGGGGCGGGGGGTCTGGCCTTGGGAGAGACCCCACCAGAGCACCGCCCCGGCCATCAGGGAGAGCACCAAAAACCCCACGAAGGAACGGCCTAGGTTCATGCGCCACCTCCTGGCCTAACCTTACCCCCGCCCCGTTAGGCGGCGATTAGACAAAGACCACGGTGCGGTTCTCGTGGACCAGGATGCGGTCCTCCAGGTGCCAGCGCACCGCCCGGGCCAGGACGGTCCTTTCCAGCTCCTGCCCAAGCCTTCTCATCTCCCGCACCGAGTGGCGGTGAGAGATCCGCACCACGTCCTGTTCAATGATGGGGCCCTGGTCCAGCTCCTCGGTGACGTAGTGGGCCGTGGCCCCGATGAGCTTCACCCCCCGCTCGTAGGCCTGGCGGTAGGGGTCGGCCCCGGCGAAGGCCGGGAGGAAGGAGTGGTGGATGTTGAGGATGCGCATGGGGTAACGCCCCACGAAGCGGGGGAGAGGACCTGCATGTAGCGGGCTAAGACCACGAGCTCCACCTTCTCCTCCTCCAGGAGGGCCAGGATCCTCTCTTCCGCCTCCTCCTTGCGGCCCTTTTCCACGGGCACGTGGTGGTAGGGGACACCGAAGCGCTCCACCTCCTCCTTGCGGTCCGGGTGGTTGGAAACCACGAGGCGGAGGTCCATGGGAAGCTCCCCCACCCGGTAGCGCCAAAGGAGCTCCAGAAGGGCGTGGGCGGGCCTGGAGACGAGGATGGCGGTGCGCTTCCTCTCGGAGGCGTAGGCCAGGCGCCATTGCATCTGGAAGCGGCTGGCCACCACCTCCTGGAAGGCCCGCTCCAGGGCGGGGCGGGCCAGGTCCAGGTGGGAGGCGGTGAAGGCCACCCGCATGAAGAAGGTGCCTCCCTCGGGTCGGTGGAGTGCTGCTGGAGGTCGGTGATGTTGGCCCCGTGGGCGTAGAGGAAGCCGGTGACGGCGGCCACGATGCCGGGGCGGTCCGGCAGGTGACGAGAAGCCTCGCCTCCTCCATAGGGGCTACTATATCCCCTATGGAAGGGCGGACCGCGGACCTCTCGGACCTCCACCCGGAAGGGGAAACCCTCCCCATGGTCTTCAAGAGCTTCGGCGGAAGGACCCGTTTCCAGGGAAGGGTCAAGACCCTGAAGGTGCACGAGGACAACGCCCTGGTGCGCAGGGTCCTGGAGGAAGGCGGGGAGGGCCAGGTCCTCTTCGTGGACGGGGGAGGCTCCTTAAGAACGGCCCTCCTCGGGGGAAACCTGGCCCGCCTGGCCTGGGAGCGGGGCTGGGCGGGGGTGGTGG
>BBBL01000016.1 GCA_001311545.1 Thermus kawarayensis JCM 12314
CGGGGAGGTGGGGGAGGAGGTGACCCAGAACCTCCTCACCCTCCCACCCTCCCCAGGAGGCTAAAGGGGGTGCCGGAGCGCCTCGAGGTCCGAGGAGAGGTCTACATGCCCATAGAGGCCTTTCTCCGGCTCAACGAGGAGCTGGAGGAAAAGGGGGAGAAGATCTTCAAAAACCCCCGGAACGCCGCCGCGGGGTCTTTGAGGCAGAAAGACCCCCGGATCACCGCCAGGCGGGGCCTTAGGGCCACCTTCTACGCCCTGGGGCTTGGGCTGGAAGAGGTGGAAAGGGAAGGGGTCGCTACCCAGTTTGCCCTCCTCCACTGGCTCAAGGAAAAGGGCTTCCCCGTGGAGCACGGCTTCGCCCGGGCGGTGGGGACGGAAGGGGTGGAAAGGATTTACCAGGACTGGCTTAAAAAGCGGCGGACCCTTCCCTTTGAGGCGGATGGGGTGGTGGTGAAGCTGGACGAGCTTGCCCTCTGGCGGGAGCTCGGCTACACCGCCAGGGCCCCCCGCTTCGCCATCGCCTACAAGTTCCCCGCCGAGGAGAAGGAGACGCGGCTTCTGGACGTGGTCTTCCAGGTGGGCCGCACCGGGCGGGTGACCCCGGTGGGGATTCTGGAACCTGTCTTTATAGAGGGGAGCGAGGTTTCCCGGGTTACCCTCCACAACGAGGCGTACATAGAAGAGCTGGACCTCCGCATCGGGGACTTCGTCCTGGTTCACAAGGCGGGCGGGGTGATCCCCGAGGTCCTGAGGGTCCTGAAGGAGAAGAGGACCGGGGAGGAGCGTCCCATCCGCTGGCCCGAGCGCTGTCCAGAGTGCGGCCACCCCCTGGTCAAGGAAGGGAAGGTCCACCGCTGCCCCAACCCCTTATGCCCCGCCAAGCGCTTTGAGGCCCTCCGCCACTACGCTTCCCGCAAGGCCATGGACATCCAGGGCCTGGGGGAGAAGCTCATAGAAAAACTTCTGGAAAAGGGTCTGGTCAAGGACGTGGCCGACCTCTACCGCCTAAGGAAGGAGGACCTGGTGGGCCTGGAGCGTATGGGGGAGAAGAGCGCCCAAAACCTCCTCCGCCAGATAGAGGAGAGCAAACACCGGGGCCTGGAGCGCCTTCTCTTCGCCCTGGGGCTTCCCGGGGTGGGGGAGGTCTTGGCCCGGAACCTGGCCGCCCGGTTCCGGACCATGGACCGCCTCCTCGAGGCCAGCCTGGAGGAGCTCTTGGAGGTGGAGGAGGTGGGGGAGCTCACCGCCAGGGCCATCCTGGAAACCCTCCGCGACCCCGAGTTCCGCCGCCTGGTGCGGCGGCTTAAGGAAGCGGGGGTGGAGATGGAGGCCAAGGAGAGGGGGGGAGAGGCCCTGAAGGGCCTTACCTTGGTGATCACCGGGGAGCTTTCCCGCCCCCGGGAGGAGGTGAAGGCCCTTCTTCGGCGCCTCGGGGCCAAGGTGACGGACTCCGTGAGCCGCAAGACGAGTTACCTGGTGGTGGGGGAAAACCCCGGGAGCAAGCTGGAGAAGGCCAAGGCCCTGGGGGTCCCCACCCTCACGGAGGAGGAGCTTTACCGCCTTATAGAGGCCCGCACGGGGCAAAGGGTGGGGGCTTAAGGGAGGGCGTCTTCCGGGCCGAAGAGCTTCTCCAAGGCTCCCGCAGGCGGCTTCCCTGGAGGCCTAAGGCCGAAAGGGCCTTCTCGTAGGTTTCCGGGGTCAAGAGGCCCCGGAGGGCCTTAAGCTCTGTGCGGGAAAGGCTCTTCCCCTGAAGCACGTGCTCTTCGTAACTCTGCCAAGCCAGGGGGACCTTCTCCTTGACGAGGAGGGCTATGGCCTTGGCGTACTGGCGGATCTCCCATTGCGCTTCGGGGGCGAGGCGGAGCTTGAGGAAGTGGAAGAGGTTGTGCAGGTCCTGCTTCCAGTAGAACTCGGTGTAGAGGGAAAGGGGGAGGACCATCCTCGCCATCTCCCGGGCAACCCCCTTCTCCAGGAGGGCCTGGTAGGCCTCGTAGGTTTCCTTCTTTACCCTATGGAGGAGGTCCAGGGCCTCTTCGTCCTCAAGCGCGCCTTCCGAGGCCTGCTTGTTCCTCCCCGCCTGCTTGCGAAAGGCCTCGGGTTCGTAGAACTCGTCTTTGAGGACCGAGTAGCGTCCGGACACCTCGTTGACGCTGGCCGTGCGGTGGCGGAACCACTGGCGCACCACAAAGAGGGGGGCCTTGACGTGGAACTTAAACTCCACCATCTCAAAGGGCTGGTGTGGCGGTGGCGCATGAGGTAGTCAATGAGGGCGGCGTCTTCCCGCACGGTCTTGGTTCCTTCCCCGTAGGACACCCGGGCCGCCTGCACGATGGCGCGGTCGTCCCCCATCACGTCCACCAGGCGCACAAATCCCTTGTCCAGGACGGGTATGACCCTTCCAGGCTCCATACCCCCCAGTCTACTTGCCAGGCGGGCCTTTCCCCCTTACCCTTAGGGCATGCGGGTCAGAACCCCCTTCCCCCACAAGCGGCGCCACGGGCGTTACCGGGCCTGAGGGCCTTGGCCCTGGCGGCACCGAAGGCTTAGGATAGAAAGGCTTGCGGGCGCTTGGCGCCTTTTTTTGGAGGGATATGCTCACCTTACCCGATTTCCCCTTACCCAACGAGCGGGGCCGCTTTGGGCCCTATGGGGGGCGGTACGTGCCGGAGACCCTGATCCCGGCCCTGGAGGAGGTGGAGGCCGCCTACCGGGAGGCCAAGAAGGACCCCGCCTTTTTGGCGGAGCTGGACCACTACCTGAGGAACTTCGCAGGGAGGCCCACACCCCTCTACCACGCCAGGCGGCTTTCCCGGTACTGGGGTGGGGCCCAGGTCTATCTCAAGCGGGAGGACCTTCTCCACACCGGGGCCCACAAGATCAACAACACCCTGGGCCAGGCCCTCCTGGCGAAGCGCATGGGCAAGCGCCGGGTCATCGCCGAAACGGGGGCGGGGCAGCACGGGGTGAGCGTGGCCACGGTGGCGGCCCTCTTCGGCATGGAGTGCGTGGTCTACATGGGGGAGGAGGACGTGAGGCGCCAGGCCCTGAACGTCTTCCGCATGAAGCTCCTGGGGGCCGAGGTGCGCCCCGTGGCCGCGGGAAGCCGCACCCTCAAGGACGCCACCAACGAGGCCATCCGCGACTGGATCACCCACGTGCGCACCACCTTCTACATCCTGGGCTCGGTGGTGGGCCCCCACCCCTACCCCATGATGGTGCGGGACTTCCAGAGCGTCATCGGGGAGGAGGTGAAGCGGCAGAGCCGGGAGCTTTTTGGCCGCCTGCCCGACGCCCTCATCGCCGCCGTGGGGGGCGGGTCCAACGCCGTGGGCCTCTTCGCCCCCTTCGCCTACCTGCCCGAAGGGGAGCGGCCAAGGCTCATCGGGGTGGAGGCCGCCGGGGAAGGGCTTTCCACGGGCAGGCACGCCGCCAGCATCGGGGCGGGGAAGCGGGGGTGCTCCACGGGAGCTACATGTACCTCCTCTACGACCACGATGGCCAGATCACCCCGGCCCACTCCGTCTCGGCGGGTCTGGACTACCCGGGGGTGGGGCCGGAGCACAGCTACTACGCCGACACCGGCCTCGCCGAGTACGCCAGCGTTACCGACGAGGAGGCCTTGGAGGGCTTCAAGCTTCTGGCCAGGCTGGAGGGGATCATCCCCGCCCTGGAGTCCGCCCACGCCATCGCCCATGCCGCCAAGGTGGTGCCGGAGATGGGCAAGGACGAGGTGGTGGTCATCAACCTCTCGGGCCGGGGGGACAAGGACGTCACCGAGGCCATGCGTCTCCTTGGGGGGGAGCTATGACCACAAAGGAGGCCTTTGCCCAGGCCAAGAGGGAGGAAAGGGCCGCCCTCATCCCCTACCTCACCGCGGGCTTCCCCAGCCGGGAGGGTTTTTTTGCAGGCGGTGGGGGAGGTCCTTCCCTTTGCCGACCTTTTGGAGATCGGCCTGCCCTACTCCGACCCCCTGGGGGACGGCCCGGTGATCCAGCGGGCCAGCGAGACCGCCTGAGGAAGGGCATGAGCGTCCAGGGGACCTTGGAGCTGGTGCGGGAGGTGCGTTCCCTCACCGAGAAGCCCCTTTTCCTCATGACCTACCTGAACCCCGTCCTGGCCTGGGGGCCGGAGCGCTTCTTCAGCCTCTTTAAGCAGGCGGGGGCCACGGGCCTTATCCTCCCCGACCTCCCTCCGGACGAGGACCCAGGCCTGGTGCGCCTGGCCCAGGGGATCGGCCTGGAGACGGTGTTTCTCCTCGCCCCCACCTCCACGGAAGCCCGCATCGCCACCGTGGTCCGCTACGCCACGGGCTTCGTCTACGCCGTTTCCGTTACCGGGGTGACCGGGGAGCGGGAGAGGCTTCCCGAAGAGGTGGAGGACCTGGTGCGCCGCATCAAGGCCCAGACCCCTCTCCCCGTGGCCGTGGGCTTCGGGGTTTCGGGCCAAAAGACAGCGGCCCAGGCGGCGGTGGCCGATGGGGTGGTGGTGGGGAGCGCCCTCATACGGGCCTCGAGGCGGGCCGCCCCCTGGGCCCCCTCCTGGAGGAGATCCGGCGGGGGCTCCAGAGGGAAAAGGCCTAGGCGCCCGCGGGAGAGCCCTTCAGATCCAAATCCAGGGGCTCCGGCTCCTGGAGGAGGGCCTTCGGGTCCGGGTAGCGGAGGATGCGGTAGAGGGGGTCCCTTTCCGCGGGCTTAAACCCGGCGTCCACGATGTGGCGCACCATCTGGCGCACCGTGGCGTGGGTGCGGCCGTGCCCTCCCGCCGCCGAGACCACGTTCTCCTCCAGCATGGTGCTTCCGAAGTCGTCGGCCCCGTAGAAGAGGGCGGCCTGGGCCACCTTGAAGCCCAGGGTGGGCCAGGAGGCCTGGAGGTGGGCGAAGTTGTCCAGGGCGAGGCGGGCGATGGCGAGGGTCTTCAGGTACTCGTGGGCCGTGGCCCCGGGGGCCTTGCCCTTGAGGCGGGTGTGCTCCACCTGAAGCGTCCAGAGGGCAAAGGCGGCGAAGCCGTTTTTGTAGCGCTCCAGGGCCCTGTCCTGCTGGGCGCGGAGGCCCAGGAGGTGGGCGGTCCTCTCCTCCTTCCCCTCCCCAAAGCCGATGACCATGCTGGCCAGGGTGTAGAGGCCCAGGGCCTGGGCGGCGTCCACGATGCGGTACCAGTCGGCGGTCCGGATGCGGGCGGGGGCCGCTCTTTGCCGCACCGCGTCCACCAGGATCTCCGCCCCTGCTCCCGGCATCCCGTCCAGGCCTGCCTCCTTGAGCTTCTCCAGAATCGCCTCGGCCTTAAGGCCGGTGAGCCGCTCCAGCCCCAGGATCTCCTCGGGGCTGAAGGCGTCTATGCGCAGGTCGGGGAAGCGGCCCTTGAGGTAGCGGAGGAGGTCCAGGTACCACTCCAGGGGAAGCTCGGGGTTCACCCCGCCTTGCATGAGGATCCGCTTCCCCCCCACCTGGTAGAGTTCCTCAATCTTTTGGGCGATCTCCTCGTAACTCAGGGTGTAGGCGTCCTTCTGCCTCTTGGTGCGGTAGAAGGCGCAGAAGGCGCAGGCCACGGTGCAGACGTTGGTGTAGTTGATGTTGCGGTCAATGAGGAAGGTGACCACCTCGGGGTCGGTCTTCCTCAGGCGCACCTCGTGGGCGGCGGCGGCGAGCTCGGGGAGGGGAAGGTCAAAGAGGGTTAGGACCTCGGCCTCGGAAAGCCTCTCCCCGGCCACGGCCTTCTCCAGGACGTCCATGTCCTCCATCCTACACCCGCTTTTCCCGGGCGGGGGGGCCTTGGGTAAAATCGGGGCATGGAGCTCAAGCTCATCCCCATCGAGAAACCCGAGAACCTGAACGTCATCCTGGGCCAGGCCCACTTCATCAAGACGGTGGAGGACCTGCACGAGGCCTTGGTGACGGCGGTGCCGGGGATCCGGTTCGGCCTGGCCTTCTCCGAGGCCAGTGGCAAGCGCCTCATCCGCCGCTCGGGGACGGACGAGGCCCTGGTGGAGCTCGCCGTGAGGAACCTCTTGAACCTGGCCTCGGGCCACGCCTTCCTCATCGTCTTAGGGGAGGGCTTCTACCCCATCAACGTCCTCCACGCCGTCAAGGCCTGCCCCGAGGTGGTGCGGATCTATGCCGCCACCGCCAACCCCCTGAAGGTGGTGGTGGCCGAGGAGGGAGAGCAGAGGGCCATCCTCGGGGTCATGGATGGCTTCAAGCCCCTGGGCGTGGAGGACGAGGCCGAGGTGGCCTGGCGCAAGGACCTGCTTCGCCGCTTCGGCTACAAGCTCTAATCCCACCCCATGCTGGCTTGCGCCAGCATGGGGGCCCCGGTAAAGAGGGCGAGGGCCGGGTATAATCCCACATATGGAAGGTTCTTTGGCCCCGGACTTCGCCCTCCCCGACCAGGAGGGCAGGGTTCACCGCCTCTCCGACTACCGGGGGCGGTGGGTGGTCCTCTACTTCTACCCCAAGGACGACACCCCGGGTTGTACCAAGGAGGCCTGCGGCTTCCGGGACCACATGGGAAGCCTAAGGGCCCTGGGGGCGGTGGTCCTCGGGGTTTCGGCGGACGACGTGGAAAGCCACCGGCGCTTCGCCGAGAAGTACGGTTTAAACTTCCCCCTCCTCGCAGATCCCGAGCGGGAGGTCATAAGGGCCTACGGTGCCTGGGGGAAGAAGAAGCTCTACGGCAAGGAGTACGAGGGGGTGCTGCGCCAGACCTTCCTCATCGACCCCGAGGGCAGGATCGCCAAGCTCTGGCGCAAGGTCTCCCCCGAGGGGCACGCCCTAGAGGTGGCCGAGGCCCTTGAGGCGCTGAAGGGGGCCTGATGGAGCGCCCCTTGGAGGCCTACAAGAAGGAGGCGGCCCACGCCGCCATCGCCTACGTCCAGGACGGGATGGTGGTGGGCCTGGGCACGGGTTCCACGGCCCGGTACGCCGTCCTCGAGCTCGCCCGCCGCCTAAGGGAGGGGGAGCTTAAGGGGGTCAGGGGCGTCCCCACCTCCGAGGCCACCCGGGAGCTGGCCTTGAGGGAGGGGATCCCCCTGGTGGACCTCCCTCCTGAGGGGGTGGACCTGGCCATTGACGGGGCGGACGAGATCGCTCCCGACCTCTCCCTCGTCAAGGGCATGGGTGGGGCGCTCCTCCGGGAAAAGATCGTGGAGGCCTCGGCCAGGGAGTTTCTGGTCATCGCCGACCACACCAAGAAGGTGCCCGTCCTGGGCCGGGGGCCGGTGCCGGTGGAGATCGTCCTTCGGCCACCGGGCGACCCTTCGGGCCATCGCCGCCTTGGGGGGGGAGCCCGAGCTCCGCATGGACGGGGACGAGTTCTACTTCACCGATAACGGCCACCTCATCGCCGACTGCCGCTTCGGCCCCATCGGGGACCCTCTGGGCCTGCACCGGGCGCTTTTGGAGATCCCCGGGGTGTAGAGACGGGGCTTTTCGTGGGGATGGCCACCCGGGCCTTGGTGGCGGGGCCTTTGGGGGTGGAGGAGCTTCTTCCCTAGTGTAGAATGGAGGCCATGAAGGGCATGCCCCGGTTCTAGGGCGGGGAAACCTCCCCGCCCGGGGCGCATGCCCCGGTTTTTTTTGAGGAGGGCGCATGGAAAAGGTCTTCTACGTGACCACCCCCATCTACTACGTGAACGCCGAGCCCCACCTGGGCCACGCCTACACCACGGTGGTGGCGGACTTCCTGGCCCGGTGGCACCGCCTGGACGGGTACCGCACCTTCTTCCTCACCGGCACCGACGAGCACGGGGAGACGGTCTACCGGGCGGCCCAGGCCGCGGGGGAAGACCCCAAGGCCTTCGTGGACCGGGTTTCCGGGCGCTTCAAGCGGGCCTGGGACCTTCTCGGCGTCGCCTACGACGACTTCATCCGCACCACGGAGGAAAGGCATAAGAGGGTGGTGCAGCTCGTCCTGCAGAAGGTCTACGAGGCCGGGGACATCTACTACGGGGAGTACGAGGGCCTCTACTGCGTCTCTTGCGAGCGCTTCTACACGGAAAAGGAGCTCGTGGAGGGCCTCTGCCCCATCCACGGGAGGCCCGTGGAGAGGCGGAGGGAGGGGAACTACTTCTTCCGCATGGAGAAGTACCGGGAGTGGCTTCTCCATTACCTCCAGGACCACCCCGACCTCATCCGGCCCGAAGGGTATAGGAACGAGGTGCTGGCCATGCTCGCCGAGCCCATCGGGGACCTCTCCATCTCCAGACCCAAGTCCCGGGTCCCCTGGGGCATTCCCCTCCCCTGGGACGAGGACCACGTCACCTACGTGTGGTTTGACGCCCTCCTGAACTACGTTTCCGCCCTGGGCTACCCCGAGGGGGAGGCCTACCGGGTCTTCTGGCCTCACGCCTGGCACCTCATCGGCAAGGACATCCTGAAGCCCCACGCCGTCTTCTGGCCCACCATGCTGAAGCTGCGGGGATTCCCATGTACCGCCACCTGAACGTGGGGGGGTTCTTGCTGGGCCCGGACGGGCGTAAGATGTCCAAGACCTTGGGGAACGTGGTGGACCCCTTCGCCCTTCTGGAGAAGTACGGCCGGGACGCCCTCCGCTACTACCTCCTTAGGGAGATCCCCTACGGCCAGGACACCCCGGTGGGGGAGGAGGCCCTTAAGGCCCGGTACGAGGCCGACCTGGCCGACGACCTGGGGAACCTCGTCCAGCGGACCCGGGCCATGCTCCTCCGCTTCGCCGAGGGCCGCATCCCCGAGCGTGGGGGGGAGGAGCTTGCGGAGGGGACGGGGCTTGCGGGGAAGCTCAGGCCCCTGGTGCGGGAGCTTAAGTTCCACGTGGCCCTCGAGGAGGCCATGGCCTACGTCAAGGCCTTAAACCGCTACATCAACGAGAAGAAGCCTGGGAGCTCTACCGGGAGGACCCCGGGGCGGCCCGGGCCGTCCTCTACCGGGTGGTGGAGGGCCTGAGGATCGCTCCATCCTCCTCACCCCCGCCATGCCGGGCAAGATGGCAGAGCTTAGGCGGGCCTTGGGGCTTAAGGAGGCGGTGCGCCTGGAGGAGGCGGAGCGCTGGGGCCTGGCCGAGCCCAAGCCCATTCCAAAGGAGGCTCCCGTCCTCTTCCCCAAGGAAAAGGAAACCAAGGGGGAGGCCAAGCCCAAGGAGGAGCACCTCATCGGCATTGAGGACTTCGCCAAGGTGGAGCTCCGGGTGGCGGAGGTGGTGGCGGCGGAGAAGCACCCCAATGCGACCGGCTTCTCGTCCTCAGGCTTTCCCTGGGGAACGAGGAGCGCACCGTGGTCTCGGGGATCGCCAAGTGGTACCGCCCCGAGGAACTCGTGGGGAAGAAGGTGGTCCTGGTGGCCAACCTCATGCCCGCCAAGCTCCGGGGCGTGGAGAGCCGGGGCATGATCCTCGCCGCCCAGGAGGGGGAGGCCCTGGCCCTGGTGACCGTGGAGGGGGAGGTGCCGCCCGGGGCGGTGGTGAAGTAGGCCCCGGCCTAACCGGGGCCCCCATGCTGGCGCAAGCCAGCATGGGGTGGTGTTATCGGTTCAGCTCCTCCAGGGCCCGCTTCAGGATGCGTCGTTTTCCAGGTCCAAGACCGCCTGGCCCCGATCCTCGGGCAAGGGGCGGCTCCGCTGGGGCTCGGCGTAGGTGAACTTGCCCTCCTGGTCGGCTTTTACCTTCACCGTCTTGCCGTTTAGGGTCACCGTTACCTCCGCCCCAGGCGGGGCCCCCGCTCCCTGGAGGGAGAAGGGGGTGGGGAAGCGGGTGTCCTTGACCTCAATGTCGGGCTTCAGGCCCTCCTTGTTGATGGCCCGGCGCTTGGGGGTGAGCCACTCAAAGGTCACCAGGGTGAGCTCGCCCCCGTTGGCCAGGGTGTAGGGGGTCTGGCCCACGCCCTTGCCGAAGGTCTTCTCCCGATGAGCTTGGCCCGGCCGTAGTCCTGGAGGGCTCCGGCCACGATCTCGCTGGCCGAGGCGGAGTTGCCGTTCACCAGGACCACCATGGGGCCCTCCCAAAGGGGCCTCCCCGAGGCCTCGCACCAGACCCGGGTGAGGTTCTTGGTGCGGGTGTAGACAATGGGGCCTTCCTTCAAAAAGGCGCTGGCCACGGCGCACCCCTGGTCCAGGAGCCGCCGCCGTTGTCCCTGAGGTCAAAGATGAGCTTCTTCACCCCTTGGGCCTTCAGGTCCTCTATGGCCTTTTTCAGCTGGTCCTCCACCTTGAAGTTGGCGAAGGTTTCCAGGGCCACGTAGCCCACGTCCCCGATCCTGCCCGTGGAGACCGAGATGATCTCCACCTTTTCCCGGACGAGCTCAAAGACCAAGGGGGCCGGAACCCCTTCCCGGCGCACCTTGAGGGTAACCTTGGTCCCCTCGCGGCCGCGGATGCGGGCCACCACTTCCTGGAGGGGAAGCTTGGTCACGTCCTCCCCGTCCACCTCGAGGATCACGTCCCCGGCCCTGAGGCCCGCCCGCTGGGCGGGGAGGCCCTTCATCACCCCTTCGATCTTGGCCCCGGTGCCGTCGGGGTTGGCGGGGGTGAGGGTGGCCCCGATGCCGTAGAACTCCCCCCTTAGGTCTTCCTGCCTCAGGCTTGCCCGCTGGGGCGGGGAGTAGCTGGTGAAGGGGTCCTCCAGGGCCTGGACCATTCCCCCGATGGCCCCCTCTAAAAGCTTGTTCAGCTTTTCCCTGGGAAGGGACTCCAGGTAGTCCTGCTGGATCCTCTGGTAGACCTCCAGAAGGGCCTGGCCGTTGGGGTTTTGCAACAGGTTTTCCGCCTGGGGGCGGGGGAGCTGGGCGTAGACCAAGGCCAGCAACACCCCAAGCCCCGCGATGACCCATGCGCTTCGCTTCATCCTCTCCCTCACTCGCCTTCACTATAGCGCCTTTCCATGAGAAGAAAGCGTGGTCCGCCTCCCCTATAGTGGGGGCATGATCGCCTTTCACCGGGTGAGCCTGGAGTACCCCCGCACCAGGACCAAGGCCCTTTACAACGTGAGCCTCGAGGTCAAAAAGGGAGAGTTCGTCTTCGTGGTGGGCCACTCGGGAGCGGGAAAGTCCACCCTTCTTTCCCTCATCCTCAGGCGGCTTACCCCCACCCAGGGGGCGGTCTACTTCGCCGGACAGAACCTGAAGGCCTTGAGGGGGGACGGCATCGCCCTCCACCGCCGCAGGATCGGCATGGTTTTCCAGGACCACCGCCTCCTCGCCGACATGACCGTGGAGGAGAACCTGGCCTTCGTCCTCAGGGTCCAGGGAGTGCCCTCTAGGGAGTGGCCGGAGCGCATCGCCTTGGCGCTACGCCGGGTGGGGCTTGCCCACAAGAAACGGGCCTTCCCCGAGGAGCTCTCCGTGGGGGAGGCCCAGCGGGTGGCCCTGGCCCGGGCGCTCCTTCTGGACCCCCCGGTCATCCTCGCCGACGAGCCCACGGGCAACCTGGACTCGGAAAACGCCCTCCAGGTGCTGGATATCCTCAAGGCGGCCCACCAGCGGGGGGCCACGGTGGTGGTGGCCACCCACAGCCGGGAGCTTTTGGAGGCCTACCCCACCCGGGTCGTGGTCCTGAAGGCGGGGCAGGTGGTGCGGGACGAGCGTCCCGGGGAAGGTGGTAGCATAAGGGTAAGGGAAAGCCCTGACCGGGGCGGAAAGGAGGGCGCATGAACATCTACAAGCTCGTCGGCCGCAACCTGGAGATCACCGACGCATCCGGGACTACGTGGAGAAAAAGCTTTCCCGCCTGGACCGCTACCAAAACGGGGAGCTCATGGCCAAGGTGGTCCTTTCCCTGGCGGGGAGCCAGCACGTGGAGCGCAAGGCCAAGGCCGAGGTGCAGGTGGACCTCCCCGGGGGCTGGTGCGGGTAGAGGAGGAGGACCCCGACCTCTACGTGGCCATTGACCGCATGGTGGACCGCTTGGAAACCCAGCTCAAGCGCTTCAAGGAGCGCCGCTATATGGGCAAGCGCCACACCTACCAGGGCCCCCCTCCCCCCGAGGTGCGGGACATGGAGGCCCTGCGCAAGCCCGAGGAGGAGGAAGGCCCCAGGATCGTGCGGGTGAAGCGCTTTGAGATGAAGCCCATGGACCCCGAGGAGGCCGCCTTTCAGATGGAGGCCCTGGGGCACGATTTCTTTGTCTTCCGCAACGCCAAGACCGAGGAGATCAACGTCATCTACCGCCGCAAGGACGGCAACTACGGGCTGATTGAGCCCGCCTAGGTGAGGTCAAGGTTGGGGTGGGGGGCCCTTAATAGTAGGCCGAGGGGTCCACGAAACGGGTCTCCCCTCCCACCCGCACCGCCACCCGGAACTCCAGCGCGTCCGGGGGAATGAGAAGGCCCCCCCCGGTGTAGCCCAGCACCTGGCCCTGGCGCACCCGTTCTCCCTCCTGCACCAGGGGTTCTTGCAGGTTGGTGTACACGGTGGAGAGGGTCTCCGTGTGCACCACCATCACCGTGTAGCCCAGATTGCAGGTAGAGGATCCCCGCCACGTACCCTTCCGCCGCCGCCTGGACGGGGCTTCCCGGGGCGGGGCCTTGGAGGACCTGGAAGGGTCCCTCCTGCCCGTAGGGGACCAGGACCCGTCCCCCGGGCACG
>BBBL01000017.1 GCA_001311545.1 Thermus kawarayensis JCM 12314
CGGGGGGCTCGCCCTGACCGCCGTCGCCATCCACAACGGTTTCAATCCTCTACGAGGCTAACGAGCTTTGCAACGGGAGCTTTCCCCCGAGGGCCTCCTCCGCCTTCTTCTCGTTTCAATCCTCTACGAGGCTAACGAGCTTTGCAACTTCAGGCGGTTGATCACGTGCCAGTAGTAGCGCTCCTCGGTTTCAATCCTCTACGAGGCTAACGAGCTTTGCAACCGGAGATCTGGGCCACCTTTTCCCCAGGAGGAGGTTTCAATCCTCTACGAGGCTAACGAGCTTTGCAACCGAGCGCCACTCCACCCCCACAGCAACCTCCACAGGTTTCAATCCTCTACGAGGCTAACGAGCTTTGCAACTTCTCCCCCCGGTCCCTCTCGGGCGCCTTCTCCACCTCGTTTCAATCCTCTACGAGGCTAACGAGCTTTGCAACTTTCTTGCCTCCGGTTGGGGTAGAACTTCGCCCTGGAGTTTCAATCCTCTACGAGGCTAACGAGCTTTGCAACCCACATGGCGGCCAACGGCCCGGCTAGCCAGGAGGTTTCAATCCTCTACGAGGCTAACGAGCTTTGCAACGGCCCCCTCCAGAAAGCGGCTCCAGGCGGGGGATCTTGGGGTCATTTTCGCACGCGGGAGGATTATGCGTCAAGCTGGGGGAGGAGCCGTGCGACTAAAGTGGGACTTTTCTTCTCCAGGACGAATGCGCACGCGAACGAGGGAAGAGGGCGAGTATGCAATTCAAAAGAGCAGCCTTCTGTATAGCAAAAACCCCCGATATGGCACCGAGGGTTTACATAAGGTGGCCTTCGCACTCGCTAGAGGGGGACTACCAGGCCCATGCCGTAGGGGGTCTTAGCCCCCACGCCGCTGAAGAAGGCTAGGGCGTGGAGGCGCCCCAGGGCCTCCCGGGCCTCGAGGCTCTGGCTCCAAAGCCTTAGGGTCATCTCACCCGTGAAACCCGGGAAAAAGCCCTTCCCCGCCTGTACCCGGTGGAAGCGCAGGTTGCGGAAACCCCCCACCTCGAGGTCCAACTCAAAAAGCTCCCGCAAGGCGGCCTCTTCCTTTGGGTTGTAAGCAAAGGGGCTGTGAGCCTGCCACTTGTCCAGGAGGGAGCCTGCGATAAGGCGGGGGTCGGGCAAAGGAGTGTAGCGGGTGCGCCCGCCCGGCTTAGAAGTGGCGAAGACCGTGGGGGTGAGGAAACGAAAGGCGGCCTTTTCCCGCTTGGGAGCCTCCTTGAGCTCCTCCCAGGAGGTGGCCCCGGCCAGGGGGTGCCCCTCGCGGGTAGCCAGGACCCGCGCCAGCCGGTAGGGATGATCCCCCAGGAGAAGCCCCTCCGTGGCCGCTTCCAGGAGGACCCGGAGAAAGGGGGCAAAAAGACCATCGTCCAGGGCGGTAAGGCGGAGCCTCAGGGTCCCCTTCAAGGTAGCCCCTTCGGAGCCAACCCTGGGAAGCGGCGCCAGGGTAAAGGGCTTGCGCGGAGCCTCGTGGAGCTTCCGGGCTAGCTCCGGGCTCACCCGGGAAAGCAGGGCAAAGAAGAGGCCGTGGGCATAGCGGGCGGGGTAAAGGGGGATTTTTCCCCCACGAGCTCGAGGACCACGGCCTGAGGCATCAGTCCCCCTCTTCTTCCTCTTCCTCGGTTTCTTCGGCCGCCTCCCCCCTCTGGGCGGGCTCCGCCCAGGCCGACTCTCCCAGATACCAGAGAACCCGCTTTTCCCCACTCGTTACCTGATCGGTGTCCATAACGCCTTCCGGCGCATGGCCCGCATCCTTTTCCGGGGCGTAGAGAAGCTGGACCGTTGGGGGTCGGGATGGCGAAGGCGCTGAAACACCTTGGGCAACTCCACGAAGCCCAGCTCTGCGTCGTATGGGTAGGGGTAGTCCAACACCAGCTCCCGCCCGTAAAGCTCCCCAGAGCGCAAGGGAACCTCTTCCCAGCGCCGGTTGCCCTCTTCTCCATCGGTCAAAAACCGCTCCACAACCCGGACGGGAGTAAGCTCCTCTTTCCGGCCAACAAGCCGGTCTATGGGAACCTCCACCTCGTCCTCCCCCTTGCGCAGGCGAACGCTGGGCGTCCAGCTTCGGGTAGCCACAAAGCCCTTGCGGTGGAGGGGCTCTTGGGTAAGGTCCAACCCGTAGACGTAATCCTGCAAAGCTTCAAAGAGGGTTTCCGCCCGAGGGTCCAGGTACCGGGGGTAGCGGATGGCCTGCCGAAGAGCCTCCTCCCCCCCTTGGGCCAGGTCTTGCCCGTGCAGTTTCTTCAGGAGTTCCAAGTAGCCCTCCGGTAGGCTCCCCAGGTAGTCGGGGTAGGTTTCCCCAACCACGTAGGCTTCCCCCTGGCCCCTTCCCCTCCGGTTCACCCTTCCCAGGCGCTGCAAGAGGTTTTCCGGCGGGCAGGGGGTCGTGATAAGGACCTCCGCGTCCAGGTCCACGCCCACTTCAATGGCGGGGGTGGTAATCAAGGTGTAGGGTTCCTTGACCTCGTCCCGGCGCTTGACCTCCCCAAAGACCCTTCTCCTTTGGCACTCCGCCAGGCGGCCATGGTAGAGGAAGACCCCCTCCCCTTTGAGCCCCTTGTAAAGCTCCGCCGCCTCCTTGACCTCCTCCAGAACTACCAGAACCCGCTTGCCCAGGTTGATTCGGATGATTTCCATGAGGTTGCCCGGGGCATGTAGTGGAGTACCCGGCTCGGCCGCTTTTCCAGAGGGTGCTCCAGGGTGCCCTCGAGGAGCAGCTCCTCCCGGTACGTCCTGGGCATGGTGGCGCTCATCACCAGAAAGCGCACGCCCGCCTTGTACAAGGAGGCGATCAGGTGACGGAAGTTCACCCAGGCGGTGGCCTCGTAAAGGTGCACCTCGTCAAAGACGAAAAGCGTCCTCCGGTCGTGGATCCGCCGGGGGAAGGTGTAAGATTTGGCCCCCTCGGCGTAGCCGAAGTAGCGGTAGAGGAGCTTGTCCAAGGTGGTGAGGATGACATCGGCGTGGTAAAGGTGCCGCTCCTTGGTGGCCTCCTCCTGGCCATCTGGCTAAAGCGAAAGCGCGCCTGGCGGTGGCCGGTATCCACCACCAAGACCTTGGGCCGCCCCTCCCCCTGGGCCAGGTTTTGAGGTAGCGGCGAAAGCGCCCCTCCAAGTCGTCCACCAGGCTCCGCGTGGGCAGGGCGAGGACGAGCCGCTCCCCCCGGGCCAGGGCGGGGAAGGCTACGGCCTCGGTCTTCCCCGTTCCCGTGGGGGCGAGGAGGAGGTGGGCCGGACGGCCTTGGGCCACCTCGAAAACCTCCCGCTGAAAGGGAGTGGGCTTTAGGCCAAACCGGGTGTAGAAGGCCTCGGGGTCGTCCGTTTTCCTCGCCCCGCCCGCCCAGGGCCTGAGGCGCACCCGGCGCCTTTCCTCTTGGAAGGCCTCGGGCACCTTCCCCTCTTCCAAAGCTCCTACCAGGGCCCGCCCCCATCCCTCCACCACCTTGGCCTCCTCGCCCGGTAGGGGTGGAAGTAGACCAGGAAGTCCAGGGCGACCTCGTCCACCTGGAAGGGCCAGGGGTCCAAGAGGAACTCGCCTTCGCCGTCAGGTAACAGGTCAAACTCCACGAAGGGCCGGACCTCCCCTGCCCGCCCCTCCCATAACCGCACCGCAAGCTCCGCCTCCAACTGGTCGGCCATCATGAGGAGGAAGAGGTCCTCGGGGAAGCGGTGGCCCAAGCCCTCCTCGAGGAAGTCCGCGGCCAGGTTCACCACCTCGCGGGTGGAGTAGTCATGATGGCCTCGGATAAGGGCCTGGGCGTAGGGGTCTCGGACGGCCTGGGCTACCCGGAAGCGGTGCCCGCGGAAGCTATAGATGAGCCCGCCCTTCCCGTCGGGAACGATGCGGAAGGTGAAGCGCTTTCCGTCATCGTGGTACTGCGCCGCAAGGAGGAGGCGCTCCTTGGTCTTTGGAGAAAGCGCTAAGGGCTCATCCCCTTCCCGCCACGACGTCAGGAGCTTGACCACAAGCCCCTGGTGGTTGGAAAGGGGCTGGAAGCCCACCTTGTCCTCTAGAAAGAAGACCCTCCCGATGCCCTCGCCCATAGGAACTCCACCAGATCCCAAGCGAAAAACCGCCCTTCCAAGGAAAAACCTTTGGCCGAGCCCCGCCCGTGGGGGAGGACAAAATAGGCCCCCTCGTACCCTATGACCGGACTGGGGTCAGGGCTTGCGGGGTCCGGGTCTTTGGCTTCCCCAAAGCGGAAGCGGTAGAGGGGGTAAGCCCCCTGGATGGCCCCGCCCCAGGTTTCCGCCCGCACGGGGGTGAAGGGCCCATCCCCCTCCTCGGGGCGGACCTCCAGGGGCTCGCCCACGGCCTCGAGGTAGGCGAAGCCCTCCTTGCCCAGCTTAGCCCCGTAGCCCACCAGGCCCTTGAGGCGCCGGAGGTCCTCCTCCTTCTCCGCCAAAACCGCCCCCAAAAACTCCTCGGCCAGCAGGTACTCCCAAGTGTGCAGCTGAAGGTCCCCTCCCTTAGGGGGCTTGCCTTCCCGGCGCAGGCGGGAAAACTCGCTGTGGGTGAAGGCCCTTGGCCCATGCCGATGGGTGCGGTGGACCCTCCACTCCCCCACGGGGTACGCCCCCAGGGGAAGGTACCGCCGTGGGAGGACGTAGAAGCGGGGAGTGTTCCCCTCCCTCTGGTCCGGGGGAAGGAGGCCCCTTTGAGCCAGAAGAGCCGCCTTAGCCACCCCGAAAGGGTGGTGGGCGGGACAAAGGGGTAGGTGGCGATGTCCAGGATGGAGCCGGGAAGCACCCGGAAGGTGAGGGCCGAGGTGGGCTGGATCCTGAGGGCGATGGCGTACATGTCAGGAAGCGGAAGCCAGGGCCGGAAGGTCTTCCTCACAAAAGCTTGGCCAGCTTCTGAAGCGCCTCCAAGGCCGCCCTCCCCCGGTGGCGCTGGAAAAGGGCTTCTCCTTGGGGAGCATCCTCCGCCCGGCGCCGGAACTCCGCCAGGGCCTCCCCGGGGTCCTTAAGGGTGGGTGGGAGGACCACCCGCCGCCCCAGGGGGGCCTTGTAGCGGTCCAGGACCAGGTAGGGGCCGAAGGCCTCGTCCTCGTAGAGGTCCAGCCCCTTGGGGTTCCCCGCCCCGAGCCGGGGAAGGCTTTCCAGGAAGGCGTAGGCCACCGCCCGGAACTCCCTTTCGCTCGCGGCAAGGACGTGGTTGTACACGGGGAAGAGGAGGCCCGGAGCTCCGTACTGCCGCCTGAAGGGCTGGGGCTCCTCCCCCGACTCCCGCCTGAGGTCCGAGGGATGCATGGCCCGCTGCTTCTCCAAGGGCTCCAGGGCGGGTATGGCCACACCACCCCCATGGGTCAGCCGACCGATAAAGGTAGTGCGTTCCACGTTTCCACGCTTCTCGGTAACCAAGGCTCCATAGACCCGGCAGACGGGGCAGGTTTCCCGGCCACAGGTGTTGGGGATGCCGCAGTCCAGGAGGTCGGTGAGGTAAAGGTGCTGTCCATTCCGCTCCACGGGGGCGTAAAGGAGGGCCCGCCGCTCCACCCCGCGGCGCTTGGTGGGGGAAAGGTAAACCCGCTCGCTGCCGTCGGGGAGGCTTACGGTCTCAATGAGGTTCACGTTCACCTGGGTCTCGTGGCCGAAGTAGACCTCCTGGGGGGCGTAGAGCAGGGCGTAGATGTCCCAGTGGTAAAGGGCCTCGCCTTTGGGGGTGATTCCGCTCGCCATCCTAACCCTCCTTCTCCATCCGGATGTACTGGGGGAACCTCGAGGCCAAGCTCAGGCGGACCTCGTAGATAAACCCTTCCCAGGCCTTGCCCGGATAGCGCGCCGCCAGGTGCGTGTAAACCTGGTGGAGGTCGTCCTGGGAGACGGCCAGGAAGCGGCCCGAGCCTTCCTCCGCCTCCTGCACCCTGGCCCCCGCCTCCTGGAGGAGCCGCTTGGCCTCCTTGTAGAAGAAAGCCCCGCCCACCTCGTAAAGCCGGGCCTGGGTGCTGTCCAGGTGGTAGGCGGCCACGTACAGGAAGTCCCCGGGGCGCTCTAGGTTGTCCAGAAGCTTCACCACCGCCCGTTTGGCTTCCTGGGTGTTCCGGCCCACCTGGCCCTCCACGTACCCCACCCAGGCGCTGAGAAGCCCGGTGAGGCCGGCCACGTCCCGGAAGCGTTGGGAAAGCTCCACGTTTTCCTTCATGCCCACCTCCTTTTCCAAAAGGCCCGCATACCGCATCAGGCCATCCTCCAGCGAAAACCGATCGGCCACCCGGCCATAGCGCCGCGCCAAGGTGTACAGGGCGTGCCAGGGAAGGTCGCTCAGGGCGTAGCGCAGGGCTTCCCCCAGGGGGCGGTTGACCTTACCGCCCTCATCCGGCCGGGAGCAAAGGCCCTTTGCAGGACGTGGGAAAGCCAGAGCGCTCTAGGGGGAAGGGGGATTTCTTGCGCGCCCTCCACAAGGTAGAAGGGAAAGCGCTCCAGGACCTTAGGGTTTGCCTCTTGCCCCAAGGCCTGGAGGGCGTAGACCACGCGGCCCAAGGCTTGGGCCAAGGGCTTTCCCCCCACCTGTGGGCTATTCAGGAGCAGGTAGCGCCCAGCCGCCACGTGCAGGGTCCCCGTAACCAGGAGGCGGGCGAAGTGCTTGGCCGCCTCCGGAGCCCCATAGCTTCCCACCCGCACCAAGACGCTCCCCTCCCCGGGTTTGATGGGGGAAAGGAGAGCAAGGGCGGCGCAGGAAGGGCAGACCCAGGGCTCTTCCTGGACGCTTCCGCTTTGCAGGCGCTGGCTCGGGCGGGCGAACACCAGCTTGCTGGCCTTGAGCTTGCCCTTATCCAGGGGGCGCCCGCACCCGTAACAGACATCGGCTTTATCCCCCGGCTCCCTTAGGTCCAAGGTAAAGGGGGTTTCGGAAACCGGAGGCGGCACCTCCACATCAGGGGACGAAAGGCTGAGGAGGCGGAGGAGCTCCTCGAGGATTTTGGTAAACTTGTCGCCCGCGGGGGTGTTGAGCTGCCCTTTGGCCAAAGGCCGAAGCGCCCCAGGTACGGCTTAAGCCTCTGGATCGCCCCGGGAGCCTCAGGGCTTTCCGGGTCCAGCCACGTCCAAAGCCGCCCGGGGTCCTCCTTGGCCTGTTCCAGACCCTCCAGGGCCCACTGGGCGAGGGGAGGCTCGAGGGCCCGGAGCTCGTTCTCAAGGCGGGGCCTGTCCTTGGGCTTGGCCCTTTGCAACCGTTCCTCCAGCTTACGCCGCTTTTCGGCCCTTTCCTTCTCCTCTTGGACGATTTTTTTTCCACTTCTTCCGAAGCGCCTCCCCGTATTTCCCAAGCTCCTTCTCCTGTTTCCGCCGCTGCTTTTCCAGCTCCCGGAGCTTCCTGGACCTCTCCGCACCCTCAGGAAGGCGGGAAACCTCCTCCTCTAGGCGGCGTATCTCCTGATCCCGCCAGGCTAGGCGCTCTTTGACGGAAAGCAGGTTGGCGAGGTACCAGGCGGCGAGGAAATCCCGGGCTTCCAGGGTGGGTACGGGCACCTTGGGGGCGCTGATGCCCTGCCCGGCTAGCCGCACGGAGTTCAGGAGGGGAAGAAGCCTGGCCGAAAGCCCTTCCAGGCTAAAGGCTGCCTCTATGTAGGCCTTCCAGGACCCCTCGAGGTCCAAGGGCGGGGCCTTAGGGCTGACGTACACCTTCACCCAGCCTGTACCCCGCTCCACCACGGGGTAACCCTGGGCCTCCAGGTGGTCCAGGAAGCCCTCGAGGGCCACCTCGTAGGCCGCCCGCATCTGGCGCTCACCGGGCAAGGGATGGAGGTACAGGAGCAGGTCCTTGCCCTTGGGAGAGAGGGCTTGCGAATCCCCAGGCGCCACACGCAGGTAGCGTATAAGCCGGGGCTCTATCCGCTCCAGGAAGGCCCCAAACTCCGGGTCGGCAAGCACCTCTTTATAGGCCAAAAGGCTTCCCTAAAAGCCTCGCCGAAACGCACATCGGCCACAAGCCGCTTGGCCCTAGCACGGTAGAAGCTTGCACCATTACCCGCTCCATCCTAACCCCAGGCCAGGTTAACCCAGCCCCGTCACCCCTTCCGGTGACAAAACGCCCTCGTTTGCCGCCACCGCCCCCTTCGCCCACGCCACCACCCGCCGCCTCAGCTCCTCGGGCTCCAGCACGGTGGCGTGGGGGCCGTAGCCCGCGATGAGGTGCACCAGGTCCTCGGAGAGGGGCACCTCCACCTGCCAGACCACGCTCCCGTCGGGGAGGTCCTCCACCACCTGGGTGGGGTGGCGGCGGGTCCGGCGGATGAAGCCCGCCTTCTCGGGACTAAAGCGCACCCGGACCCGCACGGGAGGGCCTTCCCCGGCAAAGGCCCGGAAGCGGCTTTGCGCATAGGCCCTCACGTCAAAGCGGGGCTTCCTAAAACGCTCGCGAGTAAGCCGGAGGTCCAGAATCTGGTCCAGCCTAAGGTCCTTCACGGGGTCGTGCCCCGCCCGCCGGGAGTTGTGGTTGGCCCCCACCAGGTAGAGGTGGGGGTCCCGGGCGATGAGGGCGTAGGGGTCAAAGCGGTAGGTCTTGACCTCCCCCTTGGCGTTCTTGTAAGTGACCTGGCAGGTCCGCCGCTCCCTGATGGCCCGCACCGCCCGCTCAAAAAGCCACTCAGGGTACTCGTCCACGAGCGGGGTGTAGACCACGGGTTCCTGCCACCCTTTCCCCGTGGAGGGGAGAGCTTTGAGGGCCAAGTGCTCCAAAGCCCTACTGGCCAAGGGGGTAAGGTGCGCCACCCGCTCCACCGCGGCCCTTAAGGCCTCGGCCTCCTCGAGGGTAAGGCGGAGGGTCACTTCCAAGGGAGCCTCGAGGCGCATCCACCCCGGGGGGACCTCGGGGTTTTCTCCATGGGTTTCCACCCACACCCCGAGGCTTTGGGCCTTGTCCCTCAAGCGGTAAACGCTCTGCCGCCTCACTCTGAGCCGGGCAGCGATCTCCCGCACGGGAAGCCCTTTGGAGTTTTCCCTAAGCAGGCGAAGGAAATCCGGTAGGCGGCTTTCCATAGGTTGGCCCCATTCTACCACAAACCCCTTCTTCCCTCAAAGGTCACCCGGCTTACCGCCCTTCCCCCAGAAGCGCCGCCATCTTTTAGACCAAGGGGCCCTTCCCATAGGAAAAGCCCGAGCTCTGAACGCGGGCCCGAGAGAGGGAAGCAGCCGTTAGGGGCATCCACGCGCCAGCTGGCCTCCTGGCTCGAGCGGGTACCCCGGACTTCCCCCACGTACACCCACCCAACGTCTAAAGAGGGCGTAGTGGGAACCGGAAAGAACTCCGCCCTGGTCGTGGAGGATAAAGCGCGTGGTCATAGCGTCATAGGGATAGTTCCGGTTCGTGGCCACACCTTCCAGGTGCCGCTGGCGTTGTACCTACACCGTTGCGGGCGGCCAGTCCCAAAACAAGAAGGGTCAAAGTGCACCGTAAGCGCAAGGCTCACCTCCAAAGCGCCAACCTAGAGGCTTTTGGTCACCCCTCTCGGTGACAGGCCGGCGTCACCTAAGGGCGTGACGCCCCTGGGGTAGGTCTAAGGCATGGGCCATGGGGAAGCCATGGAATACCTACCCCTCTCCAAGGTGAACACGGTGGTCTACTGCCCCCGGCGCTTCTATCTGGAGTACGTCCTGGGAGAGGTGCACACCAACCACCACCTGATCGAGGGCCACTACCTCCACACAAGGGCCTACACCGAGCCGGGGGAGGAGAGCGGGCTTTGGGTGTGGTCGGACCGGCTTGGGCTTCTTGGGGTGGTGGATCGGCTGGAGTGGCGGCGGGGGGAGGCCTGTCCCGTGGAGTACAAGCTGGGCCGGGCCAAGGAAGAGGCCTACCTCTCCGATGCCGTGCAGCTTGCCGCCCAGGCCCTTTGTCTCCGAGAATCCAGGGGTATTGAGGCCCAGAGGGGGTTCGTCTACTACCACAAAAGCCACACCCGCCGGGAAGTGGTTTTCACCCCGGAGCTCTTTCACGCCGTGGAGGCGGCTGTAGCCCGAATGCGGGCCCTTCTCCAAAGCCCTCGCCTCCCAAGGGTAGACGTTCCCCCCTCCAAGTGCGAGGGGTGTAGCGTGCGGGGCGCCTGCCAGCCCGAGCTGTGGCGGAAGGGAGGGGTGGGATGGGCGTAGTCTACATCCTGGAAAATGAAGCCTACCTTTCCAAGGAGGGGGGAACCCTCAAGGTGTCCCGGCGGGCTGGGCGGGAGGTGCTCCTGCAAAAACCCCTCATCACGGTGGAGGAGATCGTGATCCTGGGCAACGCGGTGGTAACCCCAGCCCTCCTCAAGCACTGCGCCCAAGAGGGCGTCGGTATCCACTACCTCTCCCCCACCGGGACCTACTACGCGGGCCTCACCCGTACCCTGTCCAAGAACGCTCCTGCTCGGGTAGCCCAGTTCAAAGCCCACCTGGAGCCTACGTGGAAGCTCACCCTGGCCCAGCGCTTCGTTTTGGGGAAGATCCGAAATGGCCTCGTCTTCCTAAGGCGCAATGGGGCCGAGGGCTGGGAAAGGCTCAAGGAAACTCTTCTAGAAGCCGAGCGCGCCCAAGATGAGGAGGCGCTAAGGGGCGCTGAGGGCCGGGCTGCCGACCTCTACTTCCGGGCCTTTGCGGAACTTTTGCCGGAGGGGTTCGCCTTTGGGGAGCGGAGCCGCCGCCCACCCCGGGACCCGGCCAACAGCCTTCTCTCCCTGGCCTACACCCTCCTCGCCAAGGAGTGTGAAAGCGCCCTCCTCGTGGCCGGGCTTGACCCTTATGTGGGCTACCTCCACGAGGTGCGCTACGGCCGCCCCTCGTTGGCGTTGGACCTGATGGAGGAGTTCCGGAGCGTCCTCGCGGACTCGGTGGTTCTAAGCCTTCTCAACAACCGCCGGGTGACCCTCGAGGACTTTGACGACAGCGAAGGTTTCCCCCGTCTACGGAAAGAGGCGTGGCCCAAGTTCTTGAGGGCTTGGGAAGAGCGACTAAACGAGCGGGTACAGCACCCCCTTCTGAGAAAGCGCCTGGCCTATCGCGAAATCCTCTTAGCCCAAGTCCGGATCCTGGTCAAGCACCTTTTAGGGGAGCTTCCCCGCTACGAGCCCTTTGCGGTGCGATGAGGGAACTGTACCTGGTCATCGCCTACGATACTCCTGACGACCGTCGCCGGGCGCGGCTTGCTAAGCTGCTAAAAGGCTTTGGTGAAAGGCGGCAGTACTCCGTGTTTGAAGCCCGATTGACCCGGGAGCAGTGGGCCCACCTCAAGGGCAAGCTGGAAGCCCTGGTCAACCAGGAGGAGGACGTTTTGGCGGTGTACTTCTTGCCCCCAGAGGCGGTGGGACGCACCTGGCGCATCGGCCACGAGGGGTTGAAGCGCTTGAGGATCCCGACTTCGTCTAGCGAGCGCGAAGGCCACCTTATGCAAACTCCTGGTGTCAAACCGGGGGTTTCCGCTATCTGGAAGGTCTTTTCTTGGATGCGCATACCCACCTCCTCTCCCTCGTCGCGCTCGCACCGCTCTAGGACGGGGAAAACACCCTTTTCCCTCAAGCCTTCCTCCTACACGTTGACGCATAATCCTCCCGCGTGCGAAAATGGCCTCAAGATCCCCCGCCTGGAGCCGCTTTCTGGAGGGGGCCGTTGCAAAGCTTGTTAGCCTCGTAGAGGATTGAAACCGCCCATCATCCGCCCTCCCCCCATGCCTGAAGGCGGTTGCAAAGCTTGTTAGCCTCGTAGAGGATTGAAACATAACGCCTCCCGCAACGCGCCGAGGGCGCGGTAAAGGGGTTGCAAAGCTTGTTAGCCTCGTAGAGGATTGAAACAATCCCACCGACCGCACCTCGCATCATCTGGGTGACGTTGCAAAGCTTGTTAGCCTCGTAGAGGATTGAAACCGGAGGAGCGGTATGACCTGCTCGGCGCTAAAGCCGGTTGCAAAGCTTGTTAGCCTCGTAGAGGATTGAAACGCGGTGCGGGCCGCCCGGGAGCTCGGCCTCCTGGGGATGTTGCAAAGCTTGTTAGCCTCGTAGAGG
>BBBL01000018.1 GCA_001311545.1 Thermus kawarayensis JCM 12314
GGGGCTAACCCGTAAGGGGGTGAAGCAAATGACGGTTTACACGGTTACTCGGGTCCTTCGGCAAGCTGGACAAGGAGGCGAACAACCCACGCTTTTCCGCGGTAGAAAGGACTTACCAATCGTAGAGGGCATGACGCTGGAGGTTGGTGATATCCTTAAAACGCGGGACGGCCTCGTGGAGGTTAGGGATAACTACGGCCTGGTCCTTCGCTTGGGCCCATCTTCGGAGCTTGAGTACGTTTACCATCCTCAAGGAGGCATCATCGCTCAGCCCGCTGAGCGGCCTACTTTGGTCTTCTTCGGGGAGATCTTCAAGTTCCGGCACTACGTGCGGCCACTGGAAGTGGTGGCTTGCGGGAAATACCGCACCTCCTGCTGGTACTGCCCAGCGAATGTGTACGCCCGCAACCTGGACGCCCATAGGGATGCTTTCTATGCGCTACTGGGGGAAGTCTTCATCTGGGAGTGGGATGAAAGAGGTCAATCCTTTGACCTCGTAAGTATCCCCGAGGGGTACAAAGCGGTGCTCCGCCACGACCCTACCCAGCCTATGCGAAACCGCTATGCGGTGGAAGACATGATGCCAATTTCGGAAAAGGAGTGGGAATACATAGCTTCTAACTACATCAACCCCACGCGTTGGATTTCTCGTCCGCAGGAGGTGGTTGGGGCTGAGTAAAAGATCCCTTTGGCGCCTGCTGCTCCCTGCGCTGCGGCACATCTTCCGCGCAAGCCCCAGGGATAGCGCCCTTTTGCTTGCGCTCCTGGTCCTGGGAGGGCTCGTTCCGGTGGCGGTGCTGGGCCTCACCCGTGCTTGGTGGACCAGCTGGCGACCACACTGGGGGGTAGTCCCTTTACCCCAACCCTCCTTTGGCCGCTGGTGGGGTTAGCGCTGGCTTTTGGCCTGGACTTCCTCCTCACCCCTTGGGTGGCCTACCTGCAAGGTTCGGTGAACGAAAAGCTCACCGCTCGGGTTCACCTGCTCCTCATGGAGAAGGTGGCCGGTACGCCGGATCTGACCCCCTTTGAGGATCCCAGCTTTCACGATGAGCTTCAGGTGCTACGCGACCAGGCCCCTTACCAGCCCTCAACCTGCTGGTTTTCCTGGGCAACGCTTTCCGGGAGGTCCTCGCCGCTCTCGGGGTTCTTCTCCTGCTATTTGGGCTGGCGCCTTTCTTCCCCTTACTCCTGCTTTTGGCCACCCTGCCCCAGGCCTGGCTCACCTTTCGGCTCCAGAAGGGGGTGTGGGAAGCCCTACTCTTCGGGCCCCCGAGGCCCGGCGAATGCGCTACTTCGCCGAGGTGCTCCTGAGCCCCGAGGCTGCCAAAGAGGTGCGGTTATTCGGTCTTTTGCCCTTCTTCCGCAGACGCTACCTCGAGGCCTTCCGTAGCCTCTACCAAAGCCTGCGCCATGCTCGAGGCCGCCAGGCCCTAGGGACCAGCCTGCTGGTGCTACTGAGCGCCCTTTTCACGGCTCTTGCCTCTTCTTGGGGCTGCGCCAGACCCTTTTGGGAGGGAGCCTGGGCAGTCTGGTGCTCCTCTTGCAGTCGGTGGGAAGCCTTCAGCAAAACCTCTACGCCCTAGTCCAGGACGGGGGCATGCTGTACGAAAGCCTATTGTACTTTGAAAGGCTGGAAAGCTTCCTAGCCAGGCCCGCTTCCATGGCAGAGACTGGCCCGGGCAGGAAGGTCCAGGGTTTTGAGGAGATCCGGTTTGAAGGGGTGGGGTTCTGCTACCCCAACGGAAAGCGGGCGCTTGCGGGGGTCTCCTTTGCCCTCCGACGGGGGGAGCGCCTGGCTTTGGTGGGGGAAAACGGGGCGGGCAAGACCACCCTGGTGAAGCTCCTCCTCCGCTTCTACGACCCCACGGAGGGCCGCATCCTGGTGGACGGGATTGACCTCCGGGAAATAGACTTGAAGGCCTGGCGCTCCCTCATCGCCGCAGTCTTCCAGGACTTTGGCCGCTACGCCCTAACCCTCCAGGAAAACGTCGCCCTTTCCGACCCGGACGCGAAGCCCGACCCTAACCGTGTCGCAGAGGCCTTACGCTTAGGCGGGGCCTGGGAGCTCTTCCAGCAGCTTGGCCCCCGGGCCCTCCTGTCCAAGGCCTTTGGCGGCACAGAGCTTTCCCTGGGGGAGTGGCAACGAGTTGCCCTCTCGCGGGCCTTCTTCCGCAAGGCCAAGCTTTTGGTCTTGGACGAGCCTACGGCCTCGCTGGATCCCAAAGAGGAGGCCCACCTCTACAGGCGCTTCGCCGAGATGGCCGGGGGTAAGACGGTCATCCTCATCACCCACCGCCTGGGTTCGGTACGCATGGCGGACCGGATCCTCGTCCTCCAGGAAGGCCGGTTGGTGGAGGAAGGGACCCATGAGGAGTTGTTGCGAAAGAACGGCGCCTACGCCGAGCTTTGGCGGCTCCAGGCCCAACTTTACGAAACCTGAGGGGCTCTTGGCCGGGGTGGGGCTTCCCCTTCCCCTTGGGCGCGGTCCCCTTCCTGGGCAAGGCGTAAACTCAAGGGCATGGACAAGCTGGAAGCCTGAAGCGCCTCTTCCCGGGGAAGGTGGACCTCTCGGAGAGCGAGCGCCTGCGCCACGGCAAAGACGAGGGCTACCCCGAGGCGAGGCCGGTGTTGGCCGTGGTCTATCCGGAGGGCGTGGAGGACGTACAAAAAGCCCTCCAATGGGCCCGGGCGTGGGGCGTGGCGGTGATCCCCTTCGGGGCGGGGACGAGCCTCGAGGGCCACCTCTACCCCACCAGGGAGGCCATCAGCCTGGACCTGAGCCGGATGAACCGCCTCCTACAGGTCTCGCCCCAGGACTTCCTCTGCGTGGTGGAGCCCGGCCTCACCCGCAAGGCCCTGAACGAGGCCCTGAAGGGAACGGGCCTCTTCTTCCCCGTGGACCCGGGGGCGGACGCCTCCCTTGGGGGGATGGCGGCCACGGGCGCCAGCGGCACCACCACGGTGCGCTACGGGGGGATGCGGCAAAACGTCCTCGCCCTCCAGGTGGTCCTGGCGAGCGGGGAAGTGCTGGAGCTCGGCCGCGGCGTGCGCAAGACCTCCGCAGGCTACGACCTCAAGGACCTCTTCATCGGAAGCGAGGGCACCCTGGGGGTCATCACCCGCCTCACCTTAAGGCTCCACCCCCTCCCCGAGCACGTCCACGCCCTAAGGGTCTTCTTCCCCGGCGTGGAGGAGGCGGCGGAGGCGAGCTACCGGGTCATGGCTACGGGGCTTCCCGTGGCCAGGCTGGAGTTACTGGACGAGCTCGCCATGCGGGCGCTGAACCGGTACCTAAAGGCGGGCTTCCCCGAGCGCCCCGCCCTCTTCCTGGAGTTCCACGCCTCCACCAAGGAGGCCCTAGAGGCGGAGATGGCCCTGGCCCTGGAGCTCGTGAAGGAGGCCGGGGCTTTAGAGGTGGAGGCCGCCAGGACCGAGGAGGAGCGCAAAAGGCAGTGGGAGGCCAGGCACCAGGCCTACTGGGCCTTGGTCCACCTCTTCCCCGGCCACCGCTTCGTGATCACCGATACCGCCGTCCCCCTCTCCCGGCTTCCCCAGATGGTGCGCTTCGCCCAGGGGCTTCTTTTGGAGATGGGCCTCACCGGGAACATCCTGGGCCACGTGGGGGACGGGAACTTCCACACCCTGGTCCCCGTCCTCCCCGAGGACTACCCGAAGGCGGAGGCCTACGCCGAGAGGCTCGTGGAAAAGGCCCTGGAGCTCGGGGGCACCTGCACCGCCGAGCACGGGGTGGGCCTCCGCAAGAAGAAGTTCCTCCCCAAAGAGCACGGGGCTTCCCTGGACTGGATGCGAAGGATCAAGGCCCTTCTGGACCCGGAGGGGCTCCTGAACCCGGGCAAGGTGCTTGACATAAGCCCTCCCCCCGGCTATAGTTAAGGATGGCGACGCGGGGTGGAGCAGCCTGGTAGCTCGTCGGGCTCATAACCCGAAGGTCGCGGGTTCAAATCCCGCCCCCGCAACCAAACCTGTCCCCGGGCACCATGGCCCGGGGGTTTTCCTTTATCCTCGGGTCCATGGACTGGGAGGTGCGCCAAGACCCCGAGCGCCTGGTCAAGGCCTTCCGCTTCCGGAACTTCCGGGAGGCCCTGGCCTTCGCCCACCGGGTGGGGGAGCTTGCCGAGAGGGAAAACCACCACCCCCGCCTCACCGTGGAGTGGGGCAAGGTCACCGTGGAGTGGTGGACCCACTCCGCCGGGGGGGTTACGGAGAAGGACCGGGAGATGGCCCGCCTCACCGAGGCCCTTCTGGAGTAGCCTAGAAGGGTATGGAGCGCGCACCCTCGAGCTGGTCTTTCCCGAACACACCAACCCCTTGGGGGCGGCCTTCGGCGGCTTCGTCCTGGGACTCATGGACAAGGTGGCTCCTACGCCGCCGCCCGCCGGGCCAGAAAGCCCGTGGTGACCGTGGCGGTGAGCAGCGTGGAGTTCAAGGTACCCATCCGCACCGGGGACCTCCTGGAGGTGGTGGCCAGGGTGGTGCGGGTGGGCAGGACCTCCCTCACCGTGGAGGTGGAGGTCTACAAGGAGCGCTTCGGGCAGGAGAACGGCCGGGTGCTGGCCACCCGGGGGGAGCTCACCTACGTGGCGGTGAACGAGAAGGGCCAGCCCGTGCCCGTGGAGGAGCATGCGGGTGCTGATTGACGGGGAGTGCCCCTACTGCCGGGCCCTGGGGCGGGCCCTTAAGGCCTTGGACCTGGGGAAGGCCCTCCGGGTGGAGCCTCTCCAGGAGGCCCCAGACCTCCCCCAGGTGGAACTCCGGAAAGCCCTTCACGTCCTGGAAGGGAGGAGGACCCACCGGGGCTACGCCGCCCTCCTGGCCCTAAGCCGGAGGCTCCCCCTCCTCTGGCCCCTCTACCCCCTCCTTCTCCTCCTCACCCCCTTTGGGATCGGCGAGGGGCTCTACCGCTTCCTGGCCCAAAGGAGGCCCCGTGCCCGAGCTTCCTGAGGTGGAGACCACCCGTAGGCGGCTTCGGCCTCTGGTCCTGGGCCAGACCCTCCTCCAGGTAGTCCACCAAGACCCCGCCCGCTACCGCCACACGGAAAGGGCGGAAGGGCGAAGGGTGGAGGAGGTAAGGAGGCGGGGGAAGTTCCTCCTCCTGGCCCTTTCCGGGGGCCTGGAGATGGTCCTCCACCTGGGGATGACCGGGGGCTTCCGCCTGGAGGCAACCCCCCACACCCGGGCCCGCCTCCTCATGGAGAAGGGAGCCCTCTACTTCCACGACCCCCGGCGCTTCGGCCGCATCTGGGTGGTGGAAAGGGGCGACTACCGGGAAATCCCCCTCCTTTCCCGCCTCGGCCCCGAGCCCCTTTCGCCGGATTTCCGCTTCCCCCCCTTCTACCGGCTCTAAAGGCAAGCCCCAAACCCCTCAAGGCCCTCCTTCTGGAGCAACGCCTGGCGGCGGGGGTGGGCAACATCTACGCCGACGAGGCCCTCTTCCGGGCGGGCCTTTCCCCCTTCCGCCGGGGGAAGGAGGTGGGGAAGGAGGAGGCCCGGAGCTCTTCCGGGCCATCCGGGAGGTCCTCTCTCAGGCGGTGGCCTTGGGGGGAAGCACCCTTTCCGACGGAAGCTACCAGCAGCCCGACGGCGTTCCCGGAGCTTCCAAGAGCGCCACGCCGTCTACGGCCGGACGGGCCTTCCCTGCCCCCGGTGCGGCCACCCGGTGGAAAGGCGGAGGGTGGCGGGAAGGAGCACCCACTTCTGCCCCCGTTGCCAGGGGTGAGGGGCGGCCAAGGGAGGGTGGACCAGGGTCACTCCTCCAGGAAAGCCTCCGGGGCCCACACTCCCCTCCTCAGCCCCCACCGCCACCAGCCCTTCCTGGGCGGGGGGCTTAGGGTAAAGGGGGAGGAAGGCCCTGCCAGACTCCTTCAGCAAAGCGGGCCACCAACACCCCTTCCCTCGCCGTTCCCCTAAGGACCTTCCATGGCCGCCCTTCCGCCCACCAGACCCGCACCCTGTCCCCGGCAAGCCCCACGAGGGAACCAGGCCCTTGGAAGTAGGCCCAGACCCTGGGCTCCACCACCCGGACCCTTCTCCCCTCCACCCGCACCGCCATGCCCGGGGCCAGGTAGGCCATAGCCCGCCAGCCGCCTCCACGTACCGTCCAGCCACCCATAGGCCCCCTCCCTCCACGGCCTCCACCAGGCCGTAGAAGGGGGAGGGGCGCCCCCCTTTTGCTTCTTCCCGCTCCCTTTCCTTCCCGCCCGTAGCGGTGGAAAGCGTCCCCAGTAGGGTGGCCAGGAAGCTACGCCGCGTCCACATCCCGCCACCTCGGCAAGGTCAAGACCACCCGCAGACCCGGTTCGGCGTTCTCCCAAGCCACCCGCCCCCCGAGCCAGGCGGCCACCAGGCGGACAAAGGCCAAGCCCAACCCGGTCCCCCCGGCCTCCCCCTTGGTGAAGGGCTCTCCCAACCGGGGAAGCAGGGATGGGGGAACGCCGGGGCCATGGTCCCGCACCGTGAGCCGAACCTCCTTCTCCCCCGCCTCGAGGCCCACCTCCACCGGAGGGGCCCCGTAGCGCTCGGCGTTCTCCAGAAGGTTCTCCAAAACCCGCTCAAGAAGCTCCGGGTGGGCCAGGACCCAGACGGACTCCGACGGCAGGCGCAACGTTTCCCTCCCCAACCGCTCTCGCAAAAAGCCCCCGAGTTCCAGGGGGACAAGGTCCCCCTCCCCCAGGCGGGCGAGCTCCAGAAGGCCCGCCAGGGTAGCCTGCATCCGCCACAGCGCCCGGCGCATCTCCGGGAAGGCCTGTTCCTGGGGAAGATGCCCCCTTTGCAGGGCCTCCAGCTGGGCCTGCAGAACCGCCAGGGGGGTGCGCAGCTCGTGGGAGGCGTGGCGGGCGAAGGCGCCGGGCCAGGGCCTCCTTCTCGGAGAGCTCGGCCAGAAGCCCCGCCACCCGGGAAAGAAGAGCGTTGAGGGCAGCCACCACCGGGCGGAGCTCGGCGAGGCCAGGGTCGGGGAGGGGGCTCAGGTCCTCCGGGGAGCGCTCCTTTAAAAGCCTCTCCAGGCGCCCCAAAGGCCGCAGGGCCAGGGAGAAGCCCCAGGCGGCGAGGAGGAAGACCAGGAGGAGAAGCCCCCCGCCCCAGGTGGCGTAAAGGAGGAAAAGCCTCCGTCCCAAGGCGGAAACCCCCTCCAAAGGCACCGCCACCCCGAAGGAAAACCCCCTGCCGGGCAGGCCACGTAGAGGCTTCCCCGCCAGACCCCCTGGTAGGGCCGCCCCTCCTTCAGGGCCTGGAAGAGCTCCTGGGGCAGGGGCCAGGCCTCCACCTGGGTGAAGCGGGCCTCCTCCCCCTGGACCACGAACCCCACCCCTCCCCCGAAGAGCTGGACCAGGCGGAAGAGCTCCAGAAGGAGGGCCTCGCTTTCCGGGAAGCTTTCCTCTCTAAGGAGGTAAAGCCGGGTGAAGAGGGCCCGCTGAAGGTCCTCGCCCGCCGCCCGCTCGGCCTCCCGGACGGAAAGCCAGGCCAAGGGGAGGAGGAAGAGCCACAGGGAGAGGAGGAGTAGGGCGAGAAGCCTCCCCCTAAGGGAGGAAAAGGCGGTAGCCATAGCCGCGCACCGTCTGGATGGGGCTGGGCTCCCCCAGGGCCTTCCGGAGGGCGGAGAGGTGGACCTCCAGGGTGGCGGGCTCCACCACCTCCCCCCAGACCTTCCGCATCAGGGCCTCCTTGGGGATCACCTCCTCCGGGGTTTCCAGGAAGGCCTTGAGGAGGAGGAAGGCCTTGGGGGAAAGGGGAAGGCGCCTTTCCCCACGGTAGGCCTCCATGCGCCTCGGGTAGAGGCGGAGGTCCTTGTAGGCCAGGACCTCTCCCTCGCGGCGGGCCCGGCGGGCCAGGGCCTCGAGGCGGGCGAGGAGCTCCTGGAGGCTATAGGGCTTCACCAGGTAGTCGTCCGCCCCCTCCCTAAGGCCCTTCACCCGCCACTCCACCTGGTCCAGGGCGGTGAGGATGAGGACCGGCACCTCCGAGCGGGCGCGGATCTCCTTGAGGAGGGAAAACCCGTCCCCCTCGGGCAGGAGGATGTCCAGGATCACCGCCTCGGCCCAGGGAAGGAGGGCCAGGGCCGCCCCGGGGCCCGCCGCGGCCCGCACCTCGTGCCCCTCCAGGGAGAGGCCCAGCTCCAAGGCCTCCCGCACCCCTGGGTCGTCCTCCACCAGAAGAACCCTCATGCTGGATTCCGCCAAAGGGCCAGGGCCCGCACCGGGGCGTAGGCCTCCAGGGGGGCAAGGGCCTCCCCGGTCCCCAGGTCAATGCGGTGGACCCGGGGACTTCCCCGCCGGGCGGCGTAGAGGATGCCCCCGAAGGGAAGGAGCTCCACCAGGCTCATGCGGTCCTCCCCCTCCAGAAGGGGTAAGGCGTAGGACCCCAGGAGGGTTCCGGAAAGGTCCAGCTCCCGCACCTTGCCCGCCTCGGCGTCGTAGAGGTAAAGCCTCTCTCCCGCCGCCCCCACGCCCCCCAGGAGCCTGAGCTCCTCGCTTTCCCTGGAGCGGCGGAAGGCGTAGCGGGAAAGGTAGCGCCCGTCCAGGGAAAGGCGCTGCACCTGGCGGTTGCCGTAGTCCAGGACGAAGAGGAACTCCCCCGAGGCCACCAGGGCCTTGGGGTCTTGGAAGCTCCCCCGGCCCAGGCCCTGCCCGCCGAAGCGGGCCTGGTAGCGGCCCTGGAGGTCCAGGCGGGTGATGGTGGCCGTCTCCCCGTCCAGAACGAAAAGGGCCCCATGGGCCACGGCCAGGCCCAGGGGGAAGAGGAACTCCCCGGGCTTCATCCCGTAAGGACCGGTGGAAAGGAGCAGGGCCCCCTCGGGGGAAAAGCGGTGGAGCATCTTGGCCCCGTGCTCAAAGACGGAGACCCAGATCCCTCCCTCGGGGTCGGCGGCCACCGCCAGCGGAGGGGCGGGGAAGTGGCCGGGGGCCGAGCCGATGCCGGAAAGGAGGCGGGCCGGGGTGCCCTCCAGGTCCAAGAGGCGCACCGTGCCCTTCTTGGCCTCCACTCCCAGGAGGAGGTAGTGGGGGTGGGGCAGGCCCCGCTCCTCGCCCCAGGGGCCTTCCAGGACCCGGATGACCTCCTCGAGGCCCGGCCGCTTGGCCGGGTCCTTCTCCAGCATCTTCAGCACCAGGTCGGAGAGGGCCTGGGGAATCTCCGGCCGGAGCTGCTTGGGAGGGGTGGGCATCTGGAAGATCTGCTGGTGGATCACGGTCTCGTACCCCCGGTGAAGGGGGTTGGCCGGTGAGGGCCTCGTAGAGGACGATGCCCAAGGAGTAGATGTCCGAGCGGTGGTCCAGCTTCTGCCCCTTGGCCTGCTCTGGCTCATGTACACGGGGGTGCCGATGCGGGCCCCGGTGATGGTGAGGCGGGTGAGGACCTTCCCGGCGGCGATGCCGAAGTCCATGAGGCGCACCCCCCGGGGGTCCACCCCGTCCTCCCGGAGGGCCCCCTTGAGGACCATGATGTTCCCCGGCTTGATGTCCCGGTGGACGATACCCTGGGCGTGGATGTGGGAGAGGGCGTCCGCCACCCGGGCGAGGATGGCGGCGGCCTGCCTGAGGTTGAGGCGCTTTTCCTCAATGAGCTTGTCCAGGCCCTCCCCTTCCAGGAACTCCATGGCGATGAAGTGGACCCCCTCCACCTGGCCGTGGTCGTAGACCTTGACGATGTTGGGGTGGTCCATCTTGGCCAGCACCTCCGCCTCGCGGTGGAAACGGCGCACGAAGCGGGGGTCGCCCACGAAGCGCTCTTGGGGCACCTTTAGGGCCACCAGGCGGCCCGTCTTCTTGTCCCTGGCCTTGTAGACGGTGGCCATCCCCCCGATCCCCACCTTCTCCAGGACCTCGTAGCGCTGGGCCAGGGCCTGCTCCTCCTCCGTGGTCTTGGTGCGGGTGGGGTTTTTCTCCCGGGCAGGCCTCCGCCTGGGAAACCTCCGCCTCGGCCCCAGGTACACCCGGGGGGCCGCCAGGGCCCCCACTGCCAGGAGAAGCCAGGGGAGGGCCGCCTCGGGCCTCACCCCTAGGGCCACCCCCGCCCCGGAAAGGAGGGCGAGGAGGAAGGCCAAGGGCCAGGGAGAGAGGCGCACGGCCAGGGCCGCGGTGAGAAGGACCAGGAGGAAGGCCAAAAGCAGGGGCATCACTCCACCCTCAGGGCCACGGCGGTGACGTTGTCGTCCCCGCCCCGGCGCAAAGCTCGGAGAGGAGGGCCTCGAGGCCCGCCTGCAGGTCCTTGTCCAGCCGCCACTCCTCCTCGGGCACCAGGCCGTAGAGGCCGTCGGTCACCAGGAGGACCCCCTCCCCGGGCATGAGGCGCACCGAGAGGAGGTCAAAGCGGGCCTCGGGCAGGCCCAGGGCCCGGGTGAGGACGTTGCGGTAGGGGTGGCGCTCCGCCTCGGTGGGGGTCAGCACCCCCTCCTTGAGGCGCTCCGCCACCAGGAGTGGTCCTCGGTGAGGCGGCGAAGCCCCCCCTTGCCCAGGAGGTAGGCCCGGGAGTCCCCGATGTGCCCCACCACCCCCTCCTTCAGCCAGTCGGCGTAGAGGAAGGCGGTGAGGGTGGTGCCCATCCCCCGCCGGCCCGGCTTTTCCGCCTCCTTCTCCACCCGTCTTTGCGCCAGGGCGAAGGCCTTTTCCATCACCCGGGGAAGCCCCACGGCCGGGCGGCCCCCCTTGAGGTGCTCGGCGTAGGCCCGCACCGCCTCGGAGAGGGCCTCTATGGCCACCTTGCTCGCCCACTCCCCCGCCTCCATCCCCCCCATGCCGTCGGCCACCGCCAGGAGGAAGAGGTTGCCCTGGGGAACCTCGAGGCGGAGGACCCGGTGGAAGTCCTCGTTGTTCCGGCGGCGCCCCACGTGGGAAACGGCGGCCACCTGGAACCGGGGAGCAAGGCGCATCGGCCCCATTGTATAGGATGAAAGGGTGGAGCGCCTGGCCGATCTGGTGGACCTCTACGAGTACCGGGTGGAGGACCTCCTCCAAGGCCGCACCCCCAAGGGAGGCAAGCGGGCCCTGCTGGAGCTGCGTTCCCTCCTCGCCCAAAGCCGGCTCCCCGCTCCCTTGGCCAAGCGCTTCCGCCAGGCGGACGCCCGCTTCCGGGCCCTGAGGGGCCAGAGGCCCCTCGAGGCCCGGACCTCCCTCCCCTCCTCCTGGAGGAAGCCGCCCCTCCGGAACCCGAGGAAAGGCCCCTGGACCTTAAGAACCTGGCCCTCAAGGTCTGGCGCCTCCACGCCCTCCGGGAGGCCCAGGCCAAGGCCAAGGAGTTCCTTTCGGGAAGACGGGAGGAGCTCAGGCTCATCCACGCCTTCTTGCAAAACTACCAGGCCTATCGGGAGACCGAGGGCTTCCGGCGAGACTTCAACCTTTCCCGCTTCACCCCGGGCCACCCCATCCCCTCCCTTTCCGATACCCTCCTGGACCTGGAGGACCCCAAGGTGGCCAAGGCCCTCCTCGTGGAGTACCTGGAAACCGCCCTCCACCTGCCCAAGGACCTCCCCCTGCCCCCGGAGGAGACCCGCACCTACCTGCGCCGCTTCCTCAACCGCCTTTTGGAATGGGACGGGGCCTACGGCCTCCCTCCCAGGCGGGACCTCCTGGCCCTGCGGCGGGCCCTGGAGGAGGCCAAAGGGCTTGGCGCCAGCCCCAGGAGATCGCCCGCCTGGAGGAGCGCCTCAAGAGGGAGGCCCAGGAGGAGAGGCGGCGGGAGCTCCTCCTGGAGGAGGAGAGGCGCCGCTTCCGGGTGGCCATGGAGAAGGTGCTCGCCCTCCTCAACTCCTCCCCACCCC
>BBBL01000019.1 GCA_001311545.1 Thermus kawarayensis JCM 12314
ACCCGGGGGTCCTGGCGGAGGGCCTCCGCCCTCCCCGAAAGGACCGCCTCCCCCGCCTCCAGCACCAGCCCCTGGTCCGCCAGGGCAAGGGCTACCTTGGCGTTCTGCTCCACCAGGAACAGGGTCACCCCCTCCCCCTTGAGCCCCGCCAGGATCCGGTAGATCTCCTGCACCATCAAGGGGGCGAGGCCCAAGGAAGGCTCGTCCAGAAGGAGGATTCTGGGCCTGGCCATGAGGGCCCGGCCTATGGCCAGCATCTGCTGCTCCCCCCCGGAGAGGGTGCCCGCAAGCTGCCGCCGCCTCTCCCAAAGCCTGGGAAAAAGACGGTAGACCCGCTCCAGGTCGGCCCGGAGGTCCTCCCCCTTCCGGAAGCGGGTAAACCCCCCGAGGAGAAGGTTGTCCTCCACGGAAAGCCCCGGGAAAAGCGCCCGCCCCTCGGGCACCAGGACCACCCCCCGCCGGAGAAGGGCCTCGGGGCTCGGCCGGGGCACCGCCTCCCCGTCCAGGTACACCCGCCCCTCGGCCCGGGCCAGGCCCAGCAGCCCCCGTAGGACGCTGGTCTTGCCCGCCCCGTTGGGGCCGATGAGGGCCAGGGCCTCCCCTTCCGCCAAGGTAAAGGAGACCCCCCGCACCGCCTCCAAGGCCCCGTAACGCACCGTGAGGTTCTCCACCTTTAGCATCAAGCCGCCTCCCCCAGGTAAGCCTCCCGCACCAAGGGGTTCCTCTGCACCTCCTTGGGGGTACCCTCGGCGATCTTCTCCCCGTAGTTCATCGCCACCACCCGGTCGGCCAGGCCCATGATGAGGTCCATGTCGTGGTCCACGATGAGGATGGTGTACCCCTCCCGGGCCAGGGCCTTGAGGAGCTGGGCGAGCTCCCGCTTCTCCCCGGCCCTTAAACCCGCCCCAGGTTCGTCCAGGAGGAGGATCTCCGCCCCCGAGGCGAGAAGGCGGGCGATCTCCAGAAGGCGCTGCTGCCCCGCGGTAAGCCGGGCGGCAGCCTCCAGGGCGAGCCCCTCCAGGCCCACCCGCTTGAGGGCCTGGTAGGCGGTGGCCAAGGCCCTCCCCTCCTCCTTGCGGTGGAGGCCGAGGAGCACCCGGAAAAACCCCGCCCGGGTCCGGGCGTAGGTGCCTAGGGCGGCATTCTCCAGCACGGAAAGCTCCGGGAAAAGGTGGGGGTGCTGGAAGGTCCGCCCCAGGCCCAAAGGGTGGATGCGGTGGGGCGGAAGCCGCGTGATCTCCCTTCCCAAGAGGAAGACCTTGCCCCCGTCCGGCGGGATGGCCCCGGTGAGGAGGTTGAAGGTGGTGCTCTTCCCCGCCCCGTTGGGGCCGATGAGGGCCAGGATCTCCCCCCGCCTGAGGGTGAAGGAGACGTTGTTCACGGCGAGGAGCCCCCCAAAGGCCTTCTTGAGGCCCTGGGCCTCCAAAACCACCTCTCCCCGGGCGCGGAAGGGGCCGGAAGGGGCAGGGGCTCGGCCCGGGGAAGGTCCCCCTCCTTCTGGGGCAGGAAGCGGGCCAGAAGGGGGAAAAGCCCCCGGGGGGCCAGGAGGAGGATCCCCGCCAGCACCAAGCCGTAGGCGATGGTCTCGTAGTTCCCCTGCCGCCCCAAAAGGAGGGGAAGGAGGTCTTTAAGCCAGTCCTCGAGGCCGGTGAAAAGGGCCGCCCCCAGAAGCACCCCGGGGATGGTCCCCACCCCCCCCGCCACGGCCATCACCAGGTACTTGATGGAGGCCTCCAGGGAGAAGGGCGTGGGGTTCACGAAACGCAGGAAGTGGGCGTAGAGGAAACCGGCCAGGCCCGCCATAGCCCCCGCCAGGAGAAAGGCCTTGAGCCGCAAGAGGGCAGGGTCCACCCCGAAGCTGGCCGCCGCCAGGGCGTCCCCCGGAGGGCAAGGAGGGCCCGGCCCAGACGGCTAAAGCGCAGGTTGTAGAGGGCCAGCACCCAGAGGACCAGGACCAGGAGCTTAGCAAGCCGTAGCGGAAGGCGTTGTCCAGGGGAAGGCCCAGGAAAACCAAAGGGGGCAGGTCGGTGAGCCCGGTGTGCCCCCCGGTGAGCCCCACCAGGTTGCCCGCCAGGATGTAGAGGGCCACCTGCCAGGCGATGGTGGAAAGGGGCAGGAAGTGCCCCTTGAGCCGCACGGTGAGCCCCCCGAGGACCAGGGCCAGGAGAAGGGAAAGCCCCAGGCCCACCCCCAGGCCAAGCCAGGGGGAAAGCCCCGCCTTCACCGTGAGAAGCGCGGTGGCGTAGGCCCCCATGCCCATGAAGGCCGCCTGGCAAAGCTGGTCATGCCCGCAAGGCCGGTGAGGACGTAAAGGGATAGGGCCACCAGGCCCGAGAGGGCGAAGAAGTTCAGGAGGGTGAGGTAAAAGGGAAAGGGGGACAAGGCCAAGGGCAAAAGGAGAAGCAAAAACCACCCGTAGCGCATCACTCCTCCACCGAACGCGCCCTGAGGCTCTGGAGCAAGAGGGCGGGCACCAGGAGCAGGAAGACCAAGGCCTCCTTGTAGGCGCTGGCGTAGAAACTGGTAAAGCTCTCAAAAAGGCCCACCAGCACCGCCCCTAAAAAGGCTACCGGGTAGCTCAAAAGCCCCCCCAGGATGCCGCCACGAACCCCTTCAGACCCAGCATGAACCCCATGAAGTAGGCGGCGTTGATCAGGGGGGCGAGAAGAAGCCCCGAGAGGCCGCCATGAGGCTCGCGATGGCGAAGGCCACCATCCCCGCCTCCTCCGGACGGATGCCGCAAAGCCTGGCCCCAAGCCGGCTCTCCGCCGCCGCCAAAAGGGCCTTGCCGTAGAGGGAGAGGCGGAAAAAGAGGTAAAGCCCCCCCACGGCCACCAGGGCGAAAAGGAGGACCAGCACCCCCTGCCAGGAAAGCCCCACCAGGACCTCCCCCTCCACCAGGGGGGCGGGACGGAACTGCTCGGGGCCGAAGAAGACCAGCCCGAGCCCCTGGTAGGCCACGTGGAGCCCCACGGCCATGATGAGGTAGGCCAGCACCGTGGCTTCCCGAAGGGGTTGGAAGAAGACCCGGTAGGTGGAAACCCCCAGGTAGACCACAAGGCAGGCCGCCGCCAGGTAGGCCAGGGAGGCGCCTTTAGGGCCAAGAGAAAGAGGAGAAACAACCCCGCCCCGCCCAGGAGGGGCAGGAGGGCCCCCCCGGCCCCGGGCCAAGAGGGCCCAGGGCCCAGGGCCAGCCAGAGGGTCCCGGGCAGCTTACCCGCCTGGAGCCAGACCAGGGAGAGGGGGGCGAACATCATGAGCTCCCCGATGGGCACCAGGATCACCCGGGTCACGGCGAAGACCAGGACCAGGGCCAGGGCCAGGAGCCGTAGATCACCCCGTTCTGCAGGGCATCCAGGAGGAGAAGGCCGAGGATGGTGGCGTCCATGGCCTAGCGGAAGGTGCGGATGAGCTTCCAGCGGCCCCCTTCCACCTGCACCATCACCGCGGCGTCCTCAAAGCGGAGGCCCAGGTGGTCCTCCTTGCTATAGGTGAAGACCCCGTGGGTGGCCACCAGGCCCTTGGTGGCCTCAATCTCGTCCCTCAAGGCGGCGCGGAAGGCGGCGAGGTCCTTTCCGGGGTCCGCCTTCTTGAGGGCCCGCTCCAGGGCAGGCTTCAGGATGAGCCAGGCGTCCCAGGCGTGGGCCCCGAAGGTGGAGTAGCTTCCGATGCCGTACCTGGCCTCGTAGCGCTGGATGTAGTCCAGGGCCACCCGCTTGGAGGGGAAGGTGCCGGGAAGCTGCTCCGCCACCAGGATGGGCCCGGCGGGGAGAAGGGTCCCCTCCACGTCCTTGCCTCCCACCCTGAGGAAGTCGGGGTTGGCCACCCCGTGGGTCTGGTAGACGAGCCCGCGTAGCCCCGCTCCTTCAGGGTGCGCTGGGGAAGGACCGCGGGGGTGCCGCTCGCCCCCACCAGCACGGCGTCGGGCCTGCGGGCGAGGATCCTTAGGGCCTGGCCGGTGACGCTGGTGTCCGTGCGGTTGTAGCGCTCAGAAACCACCACCTGCAAGCCCTTGGCCTTGGCCTCGGCTTCAAAGAAGCGGGCCCACCCCTCGCCGTAGCGTCGTTGAAGCCGATGTAGCCCACGGTCTTCACCCCACGGGCCACCATGTCCGCCACGATGGCCCGGGCCATGAGCTCCTCCGTCTGCGGGGTCTTGAAGACCCAGAAGCGCTGGGCGTCCACCGGGTAGATGATGTCCTTGCTGGCGGCCAGGGAGATCATGGGCATCTTGGCCTCGGCCACCACGGGGATCATGCCCAAGGAGGCCGGGGTGGTGGTGGTGCCCACCACGGCCACCACCCCCTCCTCCGCCAGGCGCCTGGTGTTGCGCACCGCCTGGGTGGTGTCGGAGGCGTCGTCCAGGATGACGAACTCCACCTTCCTCCCCGCCACACCCCCCGTGCGGTCCAGAAGGTCTTGCAGGAGAAGGAAGGTGTTCCGCTCGGGGATGCCCAAGGAGGCGGCGGGTCCCGTGGCCGAGACCACCACCCCCACCTTCAAGGTGCCCTGGGCCCATGCGGATAGGGCCAACGCCAAAAGGGGTACCAACCAACGCTTCATGGTTCTCCTCCTTTTTCCCACCGGGCCGGGGCCCGGAGTGGGGACGAACAAACACCCGTTCGGTTCGGGTTCTAGTGTAAGAAGGGACCTTTGTCCCGTCAAGGCCCGGGCTGGAACCGGGCCCTGGCCTTAGGTCACGTGCTCCGGCAAGCCCGCAAGGGCCGAAGGCTCCGTGGGCACGGGCCTTTCCTCGAGGTCCAAAAAAACGGCTTCCCTCCAGGAACCAGCTCTTGGGCGTGCGGTGCCCCCAGAGGGTCTGCCGCCTGGGGTCGTTCAGGCTCCAGCGCACCGGGGGCAGGTCGGGGTCCACGGTGAGGTAATCGGAGGTGTAGAGCTCCAGCCGGTGCCGTCCGGGTCCTTGAGGTAGAGGAACATGGCGTTGGAGATCCCGTGCCGCCCGGGACCCCTTTCTATCTGGTCGGTGCGCATGGCCCCCGCCAGGATGTCCGCCGCCTTGAGGATGGCCAGAGGGTCGGGAAGCCAGTAGGCGAAGTGATGGAGCCTGGGGCCCTCCCCGTTGGTGAAGGCGATGTCGTGGACGTTCCCCTTGCGGTGAAGCCAGCTCGCCCAGAGCCTCCCCTCCTCGTCCTCGGTGTACTCGGTGAGGCGGAAGCCCAGGACCTCCTGGTAGTAGCGGGTGGCCTCGGAGACCCGGGGGGAGAAGACGTTGAGGTGGTCCAGGCGCAGCACCCCGGGCCCCCGGTACTCGTGGTAGTTCTGGAGTACCCGGGGAAGCTTCTCCGCCTTGAAGTAAAAGGCCAGGGGGTAGCCGAAGGGGTCCTGGACGCGGAGGATCTCGGGCCTATTCCAGTCGGACTCCAGCCGGTGGGGAAGCCCTTCCTGCCGCACCCAGGCCAGGCCCTGCTCCAGGCCCTTCTCGTCCACCTTGAAGCCCAAGGCGCGCACCGCCGGGAAGGGGGCCTGGGTGAGCTTCAGGCTCCACTCCAGCTCCTCGTAGCCCCGGAGGTAGGCCACTTTCCCCTCCCTCCTCTCCAGGCGGAAGCCAGAAGCCCCTGGTAGAACTCCAGGCTTTTCTCCAGGTCCCGTACCCAAAGCTCCAGAAACCCCACCCTCACGATGGCCATACCAACCTCCTGTAGCCCCTCTGGAAGTAGACCAAAGGAGGCCCCGCTCCCCCCAGCTCCACCGCCTCCACCAGGCCCACCACCAGCCGGTGGTCCCCCCCCGGGGTAAAGGGCGTGGAGGCGGCAACGGAGGACGGCCAGAGCCCCGGGCACCCTTCCCTCCAAAAGCCCCACCCCCTCCTTGGGCCTCCCCGCGAAGTGCTCGGAGACCCCCTCCTGCCCCTCCCGGAGGAGGCTTACGGTGAAGGCCTGGGCCTCCTCCAGTAGGGGGAGGAGCCTGGCCCGCTCCGAGATCCCCAGGGCCACCAGGGGCGGCTCGAGGCTTAGGGACATGAAGGCGGTGGCCGTCATGCCCCTCTCCTCCTCCCCAAGCCTCGCCGCCACCACCGCAACCCCGCTGGCGAAGCGGCTCAGCGCCTCCTTGAAGGCCTCCTTCACGCCCGGACCTCCTCAAACACCGCCAGGCTGGCCTTCAGGTACTCCCGGATGCGGGCCTTGTAGGGCTCCTTGTCGTAGACCCCAAAGAGGGTCTGGTACATGCGCACGGGGTCGCCGAAGAAGAAGCGCTCGTAGAGCTCCTGCCTGGCGCCGAAGCCCGAGAGGGTCATGTCCCAGGCCAGGCGGAAGAGGGCCACCCGCTCCTTGGCCTCGAGGGTGGCCCCTTGCAGGTACTTCTCCAGAAGGGGGGCCAAGGGTCCCTTGAAGTCCCTCTCCGAGGGCAGGGTGATGAGGCCGGAAGCCCCGATCTGCTCCAGGATCTCCCGGATCCTGGGGTAGAGCCGCGGGTAGAGGTTCCTGGCCCCGTCCAAGGCCGCGCGGTCCGGCACCAGGAGGCCATAGGCGTTCTCCTTGGCCTCCTCCTCGGCCCTCGTCCAGAAGGCCCGCATGGCCTCGAGGTAGACGATGATCTCGGCGATCTTCTCCTGCACGTGGCCGTAGGCGTCCGCCCCGATGCCCTCGGCCATGAGGGAGGCCACCCCCAAAAAGGCCTCGGTCTTGGCCGTCTTCAGGGCCACCACCTGGTGGGCCATGTGGTGGAGGGCCCCGGTGGCGGCATAGGCGTTGTTGCAGAGCTCCACGTTCCCCAGGATGAAGACCCTTTCCCAGGGCACCAGGACGTCGTCAAAGACCACCAGGCAGTCCATCTCCTCGAGGCGGCTGGAGAGGGGGTGGTCAAAGGGGCTCTCCCCGCCCACCAGGCCTTCCCGCAGACGAAGTGGAGGCCGGGGGTGGAGGTGGGGAGGGCGAAGGCGATGGCGTACTTCTCGCTTCCCGGCCCCTCCTTGAGGAGGGTGGAGGGGAAGATGAGGACCTCGTCCGCCAGGGGGAAGGTGGCCGTCATCCGAGCCCCCCGGACCACGATCCCCTTCTCCGTCTGCCGGACCACCCCCACGGGAATGTAGGGATCGGGCTGGGCGGAAGGGGGCTTGGCCCGGTTCACCTGGGGGTTGGTGAGGGCGTGGGTGGTGGCGAGGTCCAGGTCCCGGAGGTGGCGGTAGTAGTTCCGGACGTTCTCGGCGAACTCCCCGAAGTAGTCGGCGCTGGCCGCGTAGGCCGTGACCACGGCGTTCAGGTAGTCGGGGCTCCGCCCCATCATCCCCAGGTTCTGGTCGGCCCAAAGCTTGTAGGCCCGTCCCCTCCGCTTCAGGTCCTCCTTGGTCTTGGGGATGAGGAAACTCATCCCGTGCCGCTTCCCGTCCTCCTCGTAGGTGAGGGCCTCCCGGTAGCGGGGGTCGTGCTGCAGGTCGTAGAGGGCGGCCATGGTGCGCACGATCCCCCGGAAGACGGGGTGGGCGGTGGGGTCCTCCACCTTCTCCCCCTTGTACCAGAGGTTGGGGGGCCTCTCCTTCAGGGCCTCCAGGTACTCCGCGCCGGTTCTCGCCATACTCCCTCCTTCACTTCCCGAACCCGGGCACATGGGGGGGCCTGAGGGGAAGGGCCACGCTCTTCAAGTCGGTGTAGAAGTCCAGGGCGTAATGCCCCCCTTCCCTCCGGTCCCCGCTTCCCTTCACCCCGCCGAAGGGCGTGGGCAGGTGGCGGACGTTGTGGCTGTTCAGGTAGACCATCCCGGCCTCCAGCTCCAGGGCAAGCCTATGGGCCCTCTCCAGGTCCCGGGTGAAGACGTAGGCGGCAAGGCCATAACGGGTGTCGTTGGCCTTCCTCAAGGCCTCCTCCTCGTCCTTGAAGGGGATGGCCACGAGCACGGGGCCGAAGATCTCCTCCTGGGCGATTTTCATGTGATTCTCCCCCAGGAAGAGGGTGGGAAGCAGGTAGTTCCCGGCGGAGAGGTCCTCCCCCCGGAAGGAGACCTTGGCCCTTTCCCCGCCCACGAGAAGCCTCGCCCCTTCCCTCTTCCCCGCCTCTATGTAGCCCAAGACCCGCTCCAGGTGCTCCGGGTGGATCAAGGCCCCACCTCCGTCTCCGGGTCCAGGGGGTGGCCCACCCGGATCCTTCCCGCCCTTTCCGCCACCCTCGCCACGAACTCGTCAAAGATGCGCTCCTCCACGAGGAGCCTGGAGCTTGCCGTGCACCTCTCCCCGTTGAAGGAGTAGACCTGGAAGACCACGGCGTCCAGGGCCCGCTCCAGGTCGGCGTCGGCGAAGACCAGGGCGGGGCTTTTGCCGCCGAGCTCCGGGGAGAGGCGCTTGAGGTTTTGGGCGGCGTTTCGCATGACGATCTTCCCCGTCTCCGTCTCCCCGGTGAGGGTGAGGAGGGGGACCAAGGGGTGGGCCACCAGGGCCGCCCCCGCCTCCTCGCCAAAGCCCTGGACCAGGTTGAAGACCCCAGGGGGAAGGTCCGCCTCCCTTAGGATCTCCGCAAGCTTCGTGGCGGTGAAGGGGCTCCACTCGGCGGGCTTCAGGACCACGGTGTTCCCGAAGGCCAGGGCGGGGGCGATGCGCCAGGTGGAGAGCATGAGGGGGGCGTTCCAGGGGGTGATGATGCCCACGGGGCCCGTGGGGACCCGCACGGTGTAGTAGAGCCAGTCCCGGTCCACGGGGTAGGTGCGGTCCTCCATGGCGTGCTCGGCGTACTCGGCGTAGAAGGCGAAGTTCTCCGCCGCCCGGGCCACCTGGGCCCGCACGATCCTCAGGACCTGCCCCGCGTCCAGGCACTCCATGACGGCGAGCTCGTCGGCGTGCTTCTCTATGAGCTCGGCGATCCTTAAGAGGTAGCGCTTCCTCTCCTTGGCCTGGGTGCGGCTCCACTTGGCGAAGGCCTCGTGGGCCGCCCTGGCCGCCCGGTCCACCTCCCTTTCCCCGCCCCGGGCCGCCACGCCTAAGACCTCGTTCGTGGCGGGGTCCAGGGAGGGGAAGGTCTCCCCGCTTTCCGAGGGAACAAACTCCCCGGCGATGAAATGGAGGGCGGGCCTTTCCTTAAGGCGCCGCCGCACCTCCTCAATCCTTTCCCAGGGAATCCCGGCCACCTGGTCGGCGTATTTCATGGTTCCTCCTCTATGGGGTTTTCCAGGGCCCCGAGGCCCTCTATCTCCAGGCGCATCACGTCCCCGGGGTGGACCTGGCTTATGCCCTCGGGGGTGCCGGTGAGGAGGACATCGTAAGGCTCCAGGGTCATGAACTCGGAGACGAACTCCAAAAGCTCCGCCACGGAGTAGAGCATCCTCGAGGTGTGCCCCTCCTGCCGGAGCTCCCCGTTCACATAGGCCCGAAGCCAGAGGTCCTGGGGGTCTTCCACCTCCTCCACCACGAGGAAGGGCCCCAGGGGGAGGAAGGTGTCCCGCCCCTTGGCCCGGATGGGGGGGCGGAAGGTATTGGTCACGTAGTCCCGGGCCACCAGGTCGTTGGCGATGGTGTAGCCAGAACGTAGTCCAGGGCGTCCTTGGCCTTGACCCGCTTCATGGGACGGCCCACCACCACGGCGAGCTCCACCTCGTAGTGGACGAACCTGGCCCCCTTGGGGTAGAGGACCACCCCCTTGTGGGGAAGGAGGCTAGAGTTGGGCTTCCAGAAGAGGGCGGGCTCCTCGGGGCGCTCTAGGCCAAGCTCCTCGGCGTGGCTTGGTAGTTCAGGGCCACCCCCAGGACCTTCCCGGGGGTGAAGGGGAGGAGCCAGGCCACGGCCTCGGGGTCGTGGGCCTCCCCCGCCTCGTCCAGGAGGAGGCCTTCCCGGTAGACCCCCTGGTGGACCCTTCCCTTGGCGAGAAAGCGGGCGAGCTTCACACCGCCTCCTTCCTGGGGACGAGGCCGTAGCGCTCGGCCATGCGCCGAAGCCTTTCCTCCACCTCGGGGGTGGTGGGCCCGAGGGGAGGCCGCCACTCCCTCTCGCAAAGCCCCATCCAGGAAAGCACGGTCTTCAGGGGGATGGGGTTCGTGTCCCAGAAGATGGCCTCGTTGGCCTCCAGGAGGTAGTAGTGCACCTCCCTCGCCCCCTGGTAGTCCCCGGAGAGGGCCCTTTCGCAGAGGAGGGCCACCTCCCGGGGCAGCCAGTTGGCGGTGGCGGCGATGGTCCCCACCGCCCCCAGGCTCATCATGGGGAGGGTGAGGCTCTCCAGGCCGCAGAAGACCAGAAAGTCCCGCCCCGCCTCCTGGAGGAGGTGGGAAACGTACTCCAGGTCCTTGGAGGAGTGCTTGAGGCCCACGATGTTGGGGAAGTCCCGCCGCAGGCGGGCCACGGTCTTGGGGGCGATCTCCACCCCCGCTTCCGGGGATGTTGTAGAGGAGGAGGGGGAAGTCCGGGACCGCCCTCGCCACCTCGGCGAAGTAGCGGTAAAGCCCCTCCTGGTTGGGCTTCACGTAGTAGGGGACGATGACCAAGGCCCCCTGGGCCCCGGCCTCCTGGGCGAAGCGGGTGAGCTCCAGGGTCTCCTCCAGGCGAAGCGCCCCGGTCCCCGGGATCACCGGCACCCGGCCCACCACCTGGTCCAGGACCACCTCCATGGCCCGCTTTCTCTCCTCCAGGGTCTGGGTGCCGGGCTCTCCCGTGGTGCCCCCCACGCTCACCCCGTGGGAGCCTCCTTGCACCACCCGTTCGGCAAGGCGCCTCAGGGCCTCCTCGTCCAGCCTCCCGTGGCGAAAGGGTGTGGGTAAGGGCGGTATGGACCCGTGGAACATGCCTCTCCTTTCGCCTCCCAGGATGCCCCCGGGCGCGATGGGGGGACAACTGGGGCTTTGAACAACTACCCTTTTATCTTTGTCCACAAAAACAAACGAGGTGCCCCTTGCCGGCGGAGGAAACAGGGATTATGGTTAAAATGAACAATGCAAGGTGAGTCCTTTGGAGAAGACCCCATAGGCTTCGCGGCCCTTTGCCGGGACCTGGGCCTAAGGGTCCTGGTGTCCTCGGAAAGGCCCGTCCTCTACCTGCTCCCCGAGCCCCGGCCCCTCCTCTCCCAGGAAGGGGCCCTGCTCCTCTTCCGTCCCGAGGGGAGCCTCTTCCGCCACCGCTCGGCCTCGGGCTTCCTCCTGCCCGAGCCCTACCCGGAGGTGGAAGCCTTCTGCCGGAGGGAAGGCCTGGGCCTGGCCCTTTACCCGCCCTGGCTTAAGAAGGAGGAGGTGGAGCGGGCCCTGGCCTCGAGGCTCTTCGCCCTGGGCCCCGGGCTGGCCCTGGCCGGGCTTTTGGACCTTCTGCTGAAGCTTCCCCCAGACCCCTCCTGGAGGTCCTCCACCAGGCCACGGGCCTGGCCCTAGCCAGGTGGCCCCTTGGGGGGAGGTCCTGGCCTTCGCCGGCCCCGTGCCCCCCCCAGCACCCCAAGGAGCCGGGGGAAGGCCGGGGGGTACCTGCCTTGGAGGCGGGGGAGGGGGTCTTGGCGGCCTACGGGGAGGAGGGCCTTCTCAGGCAGGCCGTGGGGCTTCTGCAGGTGGCCTCCCGCCTCCTCCGCCTCAGGGCCATGGAGCGAAGCCTGGAGAGGATGCAGGAGGAGTCCCTGGGCGGGGCCCTCCTGGAGGGCCTCATCCTGGGGGAGGCCGAGCCCGAGCGCCTCTTCGCCTTCGGCTTCACCGAAGGGGTGGAGTGGGTCCTGGCCCTGGTGGAACCCCCGGCCATCCCCGGCCGCCACCGCCTGGCGGAGGAAAGGCGGCGGGAGGCCACCCTGGAGCTTCG
>BBBL01000020.1 GCA_001311545.1 Thermus kawarayensis JCM 12314
CAGGCCAGCCGGGTGAGGCCCGTCCGGGCGTCAAAGCGGGGCTTTTTGGCGAGGCCCGAGTCCACCACGGCGCGCACCTGGGGCAGGGTGAGGCTGGTTTCGGCCACGTCGGTGGCCAGGACGATCTTCCTGGGCCCGGGCCTGAGGAGGGCGGCCTGCTCGCCCAAGGAAAGCCCCCCGTGGAGGGGAAAGGCGGGGAGGTCCTGGAGAAGCCTCCGGGCGCGCTCTATCTCCCCTTTCCCCGGGAGGAAGACCAGGACATCCCCTTCTCCTTCCAAGAAGGCCCTCCGGGCGTACCGGGCGGCGAGGGCCTCCAGGGGGCCTTCCGGAGGCCTGTCCAGGTGGAAGACCTCCACGGGATACCCTTCTCCCTCCACCTCCAAGGTGGCCCCGTTCAAGACCCTCTCTAGGTCCGGGTCGGGGGTGGCGGTGAGGAGGGCGATCTTGAGGTCGGGCCGGAGGGTTTCCTGGAGGCGCAGGAGGAGGGCCAGGGCCAGATCCCCCTCCAGGTGGCGCTCGTGGGCCTCGTCCAGGAGGACGGCGGAGACCCCCTCCAGGGTGGGGTCTTCCAGGAGGCGCCTGGTGAGGAGGCCCTCGGTCATCACGAGAAGCCGGGTCTTCGGGCTCTCCCTTCCCTCCAGGCGTACCCGGTAGCCCACGGTCTCCCCCAGGGGCTCCCCCAGGTTTTCGGCGAGCCTGGCCGCCACCGCCCGGGCCGCCACCCGCCTGGGCTCAAAGAGGAGCACCTTCCGGGGAGGGCGGAGAGGAGCCTGAGGGGGAAGAGGGTGCTCTTGCCCGCCCCCGGGTAGGCCTTGAGGAGGAGGCGGCCCCGCCTCAGGAGCAGGGCCACCGCCTCGTCCGGCCAGCCGTGTTGCATCTTTGGGCCTCGCTGCGGCGCGTTACTGGCTCGGGGAAGCCTGCCTAGGGACCCCCATGCTGGCCCAAGCCAGCATGGGGTGGTATTAGATGTCCAGCTCGGCGTAGCGGGCGTGTTCCTCAATGAACTCCCGCCTGGGGGCTACCTCCTGGCCCATGAGCTTTTCAAAGAGCTCGCTGGCCTCGAGGGCGTCCTGGAGCTCCACCCGCTTGAGCACCCGCTTTTCGGGGTTCATGGTGGTCTCCCAAAGCTGCTCGGGGTTCATCTCCCCCAGGCCCTTGAAGCGCTGGACCTCGTAGCTTTTCCCCTCCAGCTCCTTGAGGCGGTCCTGGAGCGCCTCGTCGGAGTAGAGGTACTCCACCTTCTTGCCCACCTGCAGGCGGTAGAGGGGGGGCTGGGCGATGTAGACGTAGCCGTGCTCTATGAGGGGGCGCATGTAGCGGTAGAAGAAGGTGAGGAGGAGGGTGCGGATGTGGCTCCCGTCCACGTCGGCGTCGGTCATGATGATGATCTTGTGGTAGCGGAGGCCCTCGAGGTCAAAGTGGGCCTCCCCGTCCCCGCCGATCCCCGCCCCGATGGCCGCCACCATGGCCCGCACCTCGGCGTTCTTCAGGGCCTTGGAAAGCCCCGCCTTTTCCACGTTCAGGATCTTGCCCCTCAGGGGCAGGATGGCCTGGAAGCGGCGGTCCCGGCCCTGCTTGGCGCTTCCCCCCGCCGAGTCCCCCTCCACGATGAAAAGCTCCGCCTCCTCGGGGTTTTCCGTCTGGCAGTCGGCGAGCTTACCCGGAAGGTCGTCGGACTCCAAGGGGTTTTGCCGGCGGACAAGCTCCCTGGCCTTCCTCGCCGCCTCCCGGGCCTGGGCAGCCTCAGGGCCTTCTCGTACACGGTCTTGGCGATGCGGGGGTTCTCCTCCAGGATCTCCAAAAGTTTCTCGTAGACCACCTGGCTCACGGCGTCCCCGCCTCGGGGTTTAGGAGCTTCCCCTTGGTCTGCCCCTCAAACTGGGGCTTCGGGAGCTTCACCGAGACTACGGCGTAAAGCCCTTCCAGGAGATCGTCCCCCGTGGGCTGGGGACCCTTTTCCTTGTTGAGGCCGGCTTCTTGGCGTACTGGTTCAGGGCCCGGCTGTAGGCGGCCTTGAAGGCGGTGAGGTGGGTGCCCCCGTCCCGGGTGGGGATCATGTTGGCATAGGTGAGGATCTCGGCGGTGTACCCCTTGGTGTGGAGGAGGCCCACCTCCACCTCCACCTCCCCCTCTTGCCCGCGGATGAGGAAGGGCTTCTCGTAAAGGGGCTCCTCCCCTTCCGCCAGGGCCTTGGCGAAGGAGGCCACGCCCCCCCGGTCCTGGAAGACCTCCACCCGGGGCTCGCCCGACGGCGAAGCCACTTTGCCGTGGGCCAGGTCCTTGAAGACCAGCTTGAGGCCCGCCACCAGGTAGCTCACCTCCCTGAGGCGGGCCCGGATCTTGCTGGGGTCAAAGGCGAGGTTCCCGAAGATCTCCGGGTCGGGCTTGAAGGTGACCCGGGTGCCGGTCTTCCCCCTGGGGGCTTGGCCCACCACTTGGAGGGCTTCCGTGGTCTCCCCCCGGCTGAAGCGACCCGGTGATGCTTTCCCTCGCGGAAGACCTCCACCACCGTCCACTCGGAGAGGGCGTTCACCACGCTGGCCCCCACCCCGTGGAGCCCTCCGGAGACCTTGTAGGCCCCGCTCTCAAACTTGCCCCCCGAGTGCAAGGTGGTGTAGATGACCTCCACGGCGGGCTTCCCCTCCTCGGGCATGAGGTCCACGGGGATGCCCCGGCCGTTGTCCTCCACGGTGAGGGAGCCGTCGGGGTTCAGGGTGGTGGTGATCTCCGTGGCGTAGCCCGCCAGGGCCTCGTCCACGGCGTTGTCCAGGATCTCCTTGAAGAGGTGGTGGTAGCCTTCCACCCCCGTGCCGCCGATGTACATGGCCGGGCGGTGGCGCACCCCCTCCAGGCCCTTGAGCACCTTAATGGCGGAAGCGTCGTAGCTCACCCCCTAAGTATACCACAAGTTCTGGGGGCAGTTTTCGCCATGGGAAAGGGGGCTCGTGGCCCTTTGCGCCGGGAGGTTGGATGGATGGATATCAAGGTAGCCCCGCTTCCCGGCCCGGCCTTTCCCCGGTATCCTGCCTCATGGCGGCCTTGGTCCTCCTCCACGCCCTTTTGGGGACCCTGCTTCTTGCGGCGGTGCCCGCCTTGGCCTTCGTGGGCCTTTGGGGCTTCCTCCGCCCCCTGCCCTCCCGTTTCTACGCCCTCCTCCGGGGGGCGGCCTGGGTGGCCATCCTCCAGGTGGTGTTGGGCTTTCTTCTCCTCTTCCTAGGCCTTCGCCCCAAGGACGGCCTCCACCTCCTCTATGGCCTCCTCCTGGCGGCGGGGCTCCACTACCTGGGGGGCCTCGAGGCCGGGGGGTGGTTTTACCGGAGCCTGAAGGACCCGCCGAAGCGCCCGGAGGTCTTCGTGGCCTTGGGGCTTCTCTTCGCCGTGGGCCTGGTGGCGCGGGTGTACTTCACGGGGCGGTAAGGGCTTCTTGGGCCACTCCTCCACCGGTATGCGCTCCAGCATCCTCAGCGTCAGGTGGGGCACGAAGTCCCTGTAGAGGGTCCTGACGTACTCCTGCACCTCTTGGGAGTTTAACCACTCCACCAGGGATAGGGGGTTCAGCCCCGTGCCCTCCCTGGGCAGGAGGTGGAACTCCTCCCTCCACGGGTAGGCCCGTTCGTCCCAGGCGGCCACCACCCTGGTCCCCTTGGTGTGAGCCACCACCAGGTGGGGCACCCCGTAGAACTCCCGAAGCTCTCTGGCCCTCTCCCTGGGCATCCAGAGGCCGGAGTGTTCTTCTCGTAGTCTATCCACCCCGGCTTCAGGTTCCTTCCCGTGAGGACGGGCACGAGGCCGGGTTTCGGTTCCTTTCGGACGGCGGGGTGCTTCTTGAACTCCGGGCTCCTGGCGGCGAAGCGGATGTGGAAGAGCTCACCGAGGGGTGTTCCGGAGGCCTCCAGCCTTCGGGTTTCCTCGGTTTCGAAACGAACCATCTCCCCTCGCCAGTCGGGGTACTCTTCCCAGAGTGCGGGAACGAACTCCTCTCCCTCCCGCTTCGTGTCCCAGAGGGCGAGGCCCCTCCCATCCTTCCGGAACCGGAGGACCACGGCGCTCACCTTTCTCCCGGGGAAGACCTCCCCCAGGTAGTACACCTCCGTCCTCCCCCTTTCGGCCAGAACCGCCTGAGGAGGGAGAAGTCGTCCAGAACGAGCCACGTGGCCGGGACCACGAAGACCAGGAGCCCGCCTTCCCTCAAGAGGCGCACGGACCTCTCCACGAAGGCCCCGTAGAGGTTGTACTTGCCCTTCCAGGTGGAGAGGTCCCGTTTGTAAAGCCCCTTGACCTCCTTGAGGACGTGGATGGGGTACTTGCCCTTCTCCCCCACGATGCCGTAAGGCGGGTTTCCCAGGATCAGGTCAAAGGCTTCCCCAGGCTCCCAGGCCAGGCCCTCCGGGCCTGCGTTCAGGAGGAAGTCCGCCACCTCCCCCATCGCCCACGGGGGAAGGTCCAGGGCGGCGGGGTCTATCTCCACCCCGAAGAAGCGGTAGTCCGTCCCGTGGACCTCCCGGAAGGCCCGGAGGAAGGGCCCATGGGCGCAGGCTGGCTCCAAGACCCTCCCCCTTTAGGGGCCTCGGCTAGCCTCACCATGAAGCGCACCACCTCGGGGGGCGTTTCCACCCGGCCCAGGCTCCGCCCAGAGGGGTGGGGGGGCAGTGGGGGAGGGAAGAGCATTTAGCGGATTATACCGAGCCTCCGCCCCACCTTCTCGTAGGCCTCGAGGGCCTTGTCCAGCATCTCCTTCGTGTGGGCGGCGGTGACGATGTTGCGGATCCTCGCCTTGCCCCGGGGCACCGTGGGAAAGCCGATGCCCACGGCGAAGACCCCCTCCTCCAAAAGCAGGCGGCTCGCCTCAAAGGCCACGGGGGCCTCCCCGAAGAGGACTGGGGTGATGGGGGTCTGGCTTCCCAGGGTGTCGTAGCCCAGGCGGGCGAGTTCTCCCTTGAAGTAGCGGGTGTTCTCCCAGAGCTTTTCCACCCGCTCGGGCTCCTTTTCTATGAGTTCCAAGGCTCCAAGAAGCGCCCCCACCACCGCCGGGGGGTGGCTGGTGGAGAAGAGGAAAGGCCTGGCCTGGTTGATGAGGAGGTCCTTAAGCTCCAGGGCCCCTGCGGCGTAGCCCCCGATCACCGCCCAGGCCTTGGAGAGGGTGGCCACCTGGATCACGTCGGGTCCTGGTGGAAGCCGAAGTGGTGGACCGTTCCCTTTCCCTTTTCCCCCAGGACCCCGCTCCCGTGGGCGTCGTCCACGTAGACCACCGCCCCGTACTTCTTGGCCAGGGGGACGATCCGGTCCAAGGGGGCGATGTCCCCGTCCATGGAGAAGACCCCGTCGGTGACGATGAGCTTGAGGCCCTTGGTGTCGTGGGCCTTCAGGAGCTCCTCCAGGTGCTCCACGTCGCGTGGCGAAAGACCAGCCGGGTGGCCTTGGTGAGGCGGAGGCCGTCGATGATGCTGGCGTGGTTCAGCTCGTCGGAAAAGACCAGGTCGCCCTCCTTGAGGAGGGCCCCCAGCACCCCCTGGTTGGCGGTGAAGCCGGACTGGAGGACCAGGGCGCTCTCCGTGCCCTTGAAGCGGGCCAGGGCCTCTTCCAGCTCCAGGTGGTAGGTGAAGGTGCCGGCGATGGTGCGCACGGCCCCGCTTCCCGCCCCCCACTTTTCCAGGTACCGGCGGGCCTTCTCCTTGAGGTAGGGGTGGTTGGCGAAGCCCAGGTAGTTGTTGGAGGCCAGGTTCACCACCTCCCGCCCCTCCACCCGGGTCACGCTCCTGGGGGGCCTCGAGGACCTTGGGAGAGATGTAAAGCCCCTCGCGCTTCAGCCTTTCCAGCTCGTTTCGCACCCGCGTGCGCAGGTCCAGGCTCATGGCCCTATCTAACCCCTCGTGCCCTCGGTTGTCCAGGGGTGCTCGTCCACCCCTTCACCATCTTCTGACCGGCGCGGGCTACCCTAAGGAAGGGGTGGTAGCGGTTCCATGAGGTCCGACCTGCAGGCCCAAGAAGCGGCTGGGCGGGGGGCTGAAGCGGCTTTTGGGGGTCCGGTGATGGGGCTTGTCCCACGCGGCCGGGTGGTCTATCCTGTATACAGGATGCAGACCCTGGGCTTCCGCCGGCCCAACCAGGTGCGCGAGGCGGTCTACCGCCACCTGAGGGACCTCCTCCTCTCTGGGCGCTTCGCCCCCGGGGAAAGGCTCTCCGAGCCCCTTTTGGCCCAGGACCTGGGGGTTTCCCGCACCCCCGTGCGGGAGGCCTGATGCGCCTCGCCGAGGAGGGCCTGGTGGAGCTTGTCCCCGGCAAGGGGGCCAGGGTCAAGGCCTTCACCCCGGAGGAGGTGGAGGAGGTCTACGGGGTGCGGGCCCTTCTGGAGGGGGAGGCGGCGCGGGAGGCGGCCCTTAGGGTCACCCCCTGGGAGCTCGCCGAGCTTTCCCGGATGCTCCGGGCCATAGACGAGGCCCCCAGGGAGGACTACCCGGAGCAGATGCGCCGCGACCTGGAGTTTCACCGGGCGTTGGTGCGGCTTTCCGGGAACCGGACCCTTTACCGCCTCTACGAGGACCTCCTGGCCACCCTGGCCCTGGCCCGGAGCGCCCTCCCCACCCTCTCCCAGGACGAGGCCACGAGGCGGGAGCACCGGGCGATCCTCGAGGCCCTCTCCCGCAGAGACCCCGAGGGGGCGAGGCGGGCGGTGGAGGCCCACGTCTACCGCTTCCGCGATCTGGTGGTGGGGCGGCTGAAAGGAGGGGTATGAACCTAGACCTGGCCTACCGGTCCTTTGTCCTGAAGGTAGCGGGGAACCCCCAGGTGGAGCGCCTCATCAAGGGCCGGGCCCGGGGCCTGGTGCGGCGGTACGTGGCGGGGGAGACCCTGGAGGAGGCGCTGAAGGCGGCGGAGGCCCTGGAGGGGGAGGGCGTGCACGCCATCTTGGACCTTCTGGGGGAGATGGTGGCGAGCGAGGCCGAGGCCCGGGCCTTCCAGCGGGGCATTTTGGAACTCGTCTGGGCTTTGTCGGAGAGGGCCTGGCCCAAGTATGTCTCCTTGAAGCTCAGCCAGCTCGGCCTGGACCTCTCTGAGGCCTTGGCCCTTTCCCTCCTGCGGGAGGTCCTGCGGGAGGCCGAGCCCCGGGGGGTCTTCGTGCGCATAGACATGGAGGACTCCCCCGGGTGGAGGCCACCTTGCGGGTCTACAAAGCCCTCAGGAGGAAGGCTTTTCCCAGGTGGGGATCGTCCTGCAAAGCTACCTCTACCGCACGGAGAAGGACCTCTTGGACCTCCTTCCCTATAGGCCCAACCTCCGCCTGGTCAAGGGGGCCTACCGGGAGCCCAAGGAGGTGGCCTTCCAGGACAAGCGCCTCGTGGACGCCGAGTACCTGCACCTGGGGAAGCTCGCCCTTAGGGAGGGGCTCTACGTGGCCTTCGCCACCCACGACCCCCGGATCCTCGCCGAGGTCCGGCGCTACACCGAGGCCATGGGGATTCCCAAGGAGCGGTTTGAGTTCCAGTTCCTCTACGGGGTGCGCCCCGAGGAGCAGAGGAGGCTCGCGCGGGAGGGGTATGTGGTGCGGGCCTACGTGCCCTACGGTTCCCACTGGTACCCCTACCTCACCCGCCGCATCGCCGAGCGTCCCGAGAACCTCCTTTTGGTGCTGAGAAGCCTCTTGGGAGGCTAGGAGGAGCCTATGACGGTAGAGCCTTTCCGCAACCAGCCGGTGGAGACCTTTAAGGACGAGGGGGCCAGACGGGAGATGAGGGAGGCCTTGAGGCGCGTCCGGGACGAGTTTGGCCGCCACTGGCCCCTGTACTTGGGCGGCGAGTGGGTGGACACCCGGGAGAGGATTCTCTCCCTGAACCCCTCGGCCCCTAGCCAAGTGGTGGGCAGCGTGGCCAAGGCGGGAAAGGAAGAGGCCGAGGCCGCCCTCGAGGCCGCCTGGAAGGCCTTTAAGACCTGGAAGGACTGGCCCCAGGAGGACCGAAGCCGCCTCCTCCTCAAGGCCGCCGCCCTCATGAAGAGGAGGCGGCGGGAGCTGGAGGCCACCTTGGTCTACGAGATCGGCAAGAACTGGGTGGAGGCCAGCGCCGAGGTGGCCGAGGCCATTGACTTCCTGGAGTACTACGCCCGCCAGGCCCTCAAGTACAAGTACCCCTCGGTGGAGGTGGTGCCCTACCCCGGCGAGGACAACGAGAGCTTCTACATCCCCTTGGGGGCCGGGGTGGTCATCGCCCCCTGGAACTTCCCCATCGCCATCTTTACCGGCATGATCGCCGGGCCGGTGGTGGTGGGGAACACCGTGGTGGCCAAGCCCGCCGAGGACACGGTGGTCATCGCCGCCAAGGTCTTTGAGATCTTCCACGAAGCGGGCTTCCCCCCGGGGGTGGTGAACCTCCTGCCGGGGAGGGGAGGGTGGTGGGGGCCTACCTGGTGGAGCACCCCAGGACCCGGTTCATCAACTTCACGGGGAGCCTCGAGGTGGGCCTCTGGATCCACCAGGCGGCCTCCCGGCTGGCCCCGGGGCAGCGGTGGCTCAAGCGGGTCTTCTTGGAGCTCGGGGGCAAGGACGCCATCCTGGTGGACGAGACCGCCGATCTGGAGGCGGCCACCGAGGGCATCCTCATCTCCGCCTACGGCTTCCAGGGGCAGAAGTGCTCGGCGGCCAGCCGCCTCATCGTCACCGAGAAGGCCTTTGAGCCCTGATGGAGAGGGTTCTCAAGGGGGCGGAGAGGCTCGTGGTGGGGCCGGCCGAGGAGAACCCCGACCTGGGCCCCGTGGCTCCAAGGCCCAGGAGGAGAAGATCCTCTCCTACATTGAGATCGGCAAGGGGGAGGGGCAGCTGGTCCTCGGGGGGAAGCGCCTGGAGGGGGAGGGCTACTTCCTGGCCCCCACCGTCTTCACCGAGGTACCCCCCAAGGCCCGGATCGCCCAGGAGGAGATCTTCGGCCCGGTGCTTTCCGTGATCCGGGTGAAGGACTTCGCCGAGGGGCTGGAGGTGGCCAACGACACCGTCTACGGCCTCACGGGCGGGGTCTACTCCAGGAAGCGGGAGCACCTGGAGCGGGCGAGGCGGGAGTTCCACGTGGGCAACCTCTACTTCAACCGCAAGATCACCGGGGCCTGGTGGGGGTGCAGCCCTTTGGCGGCTTCAACCTCTCCGGCACGGACACCAAGGCGGGCGGTCCCGACTACCTCCTCCACTTCCTGCAGATGAAGACCGTGGCCGAGCGCTTTTAAGGCCTGTAGACCGGGAGCGCCTTTTGGGCTATCCTGAAGGCATGCGCCTTGCCTCCCTCCTCTGGTGGCCCGGCTAGGCCCCGGGAGGGAGGCGGCCTTTCCCCCGGGGTGCACGCCCCGGGGGGTTCTTTAGGGGGCGGCATGGAGACCATCAGACCCTTTCGCAAAACCCTCCTGGCGGACCTGGAAACCCCGGTGACCGCCTACCTGAAGCTTGCGGAAAAGGCCCCGGTGAGCTTCCTCCTGGAGTCGGTGGAGCGGGGCCGGCAGAGCCGCTTCTCCATCGTGGGGGTGGGGGCGAGGCGCACCTTCCGCCTGAAGGACGGGGTCTTCACGGTGAACGGGGAGCCCATAGAGGCCCAAGACCCCCTGCGCGCCCTCTACCAGAGGGTCTTCGCCCCTCTGGAGCGCCACCCCGACCTCCCCCCCTTCTTCGGGGGGGGTGGTGCTACGCCGCCTACGACCTCATCCGGTATTACGAGCGCCTCCCCGCCCTCAGCCCGATGACCTGGGCCTGCCCGACCTCCTCTTCGTGGAGCCCGAGGTGGTAGCGGTTTTTGACCACGCCAAGAGCCTCCTCCACCTGGTGGCCCCGGGAAGCGGCCTCGAGGAGGCCGAGGCCCGCCTGGCCTGGGCCGAGGGGCGGCTTAAAGGCCCCTTGCCCGGGGTGCCGGGGGAAAGGGCGGGGGAAGGGCCCGCTTCCAGCAGGACCTATCCCGGGAGGCGTACCTGAAGGCGGTGGAGAGGGCCCTGGACTACATCCGGGCCGGGGACATCTTCCAGGTGGTCCTCTCCTTAAGGCTCTCCTCCCCCTCACCGTCCACCCCTTCGCCCTCTACCGGGCCCTGAGGAGCGTGAACCCTAGCCCCTACATGGGCTACCTGGACCTGGGGGAGGTGGTGCTGGTCTCGGCGAGCCCGGAAAGCCTCCTGCGCTCGGACGGGAAGAGGGTGGTCACCCGGCCCATCGCGGGCACGCGGCCCAGGGGGAAGGACGAGGAGGAGGACAGGAGGCTTGCCGAGGAGCTTCTAAGGGACGAAAAGGAGCGGGCGGAGCACCTGATGCTTCTGGACCTTTCCCGCAACGACATCGGCCGGGTTTCCGCCTTCGGCACGGTGCGGGTCTTGGAGCCCATGCACGTGGAGTACTACTCCCACGTGATGCACCTGGTCTCCACGGTGGAGGGCCTTTTGGCCGAGGGGAAGACCCCTTTGGACGCCCTGGCCAGCGTCCTCCCCATGGGGACGGTCTCGGGAGCTCCCAAGATTAGGGCCATGGAGATCATTGAGGAGCTGGAGCCCCACCGCCGGGGGCTACGGGGGAAGCTTCGGCTACCTGGCCTACGACGGGGCCATGGACATGGCCCTCACCTTGCGCACCTTCGTCATCGCCAAGGGACGGATGCACATCCAGGCGGGGGCGGGGATCGTGGCGGACTCGGTGCCGGAAAGGGAGTACCAGGAGTGCCTGAACAAGGCGCGGGCGCTTCTTAAGGCGGTGGAGGTGGCGGAGGCGGGGCTTTGACCCCGGGAAACTCCGGCCGAGGAGGAAGGGGAGCCATGAAGGTCTTGGTGGTGGACAACTACGACAGCTTCACCTACAACCTGGTGCAGTACCTGGGGGAGCTTGGGGCAAGCCCCGTGGTCTGGCGGAACGACCGCTTCCGGCTGGAGGAGGTGGAGGCCCTGGACCCGGACCGGATCCTCATAAGCCTGGGCCCTGCACCCCCTTTGAGGCGGGGCTTTCCATGCCCCTGGTCCAGCGCTACGCCCCCCGTTACCCCATCCTGGGGGTCTGCCTGGGCCACCAGGCCATCGGGGCGGTCTTCGGGGGGAAGGTGGTCCCCGCGCCCGTGGTCATGCACGGCAAGGTGAGCGAGATTTACCACGACGGCACCGGCCTTTTCCGGGGCCTGCCAAGCCCCTTCCCCGCCACCCGCTACCACTCCCTGGTGGTGGAGGCGGTGCCGGAGGCCCTGGTGGTGAACGCCTGGGTGGAGGAGGCGGGGGGGCGGACGGTGATGGCTTCCGCCACCGGGACTACCCCACCCACGGGGTGCAGTTCCACCCGGAAAGCTACCTCACGGAGGCGGGTAAACTCATCCTCAAGAACTTTTTGGAGGACCCATGGACGCGGTGAAGAAGGCCATTATGGGCGAGGTTTTGGGGGAGGAGGAGGCCCACGAGGTCATGCGGGCCCTGATGGCGGGGGAGGTCTCCCCGGTGAGGGCGGCGG
>BBBL01000021.1 GCA_001311545.1 Thermus kawarayensis JCM 12314
CGAGCTCTTCGGCCATGGCCTCGGGCAGGGCTGCCCGGGCCCGCGCCAGCTCCGGGCGACGGACCACCCGGGCCCCAATGGCCTCCCCAAAGAGGCGGCGCATGAGGAAGGCCTCCCGGCCCTCGAGGTCGGGGAAGTAGTGAAGGGGCTCGGGCACCTTGACCCCGTGGGCCTGGGCCACCTGGAGGAGGCGGAACTCGTGGGCCAGGGGGAGGGTGCCCTGATAGATCACCCCACCTCCTGCCCGGCGGAGGAAGAGGGGATAGGTACCCTCCCGGGTCCGGTAATCCACCGCCCAGGCTTCCTTGGAGGCTCCTCCGGGGAGGCGCTTGAGCTCCAGGACCTCCCCCGGTCCCAGGACTTCCCGTAAGGCGGCTTCCAGGGCTTCCCTCATGGCCTAAGCCCCTTGAATAGGGCCCGCTTGCCGATGCTTGCTCGGTGAACCTCGCTGGGCCCATCGTAGATGCGGAAGGGCCGAACCTCCCGGTAGAAGATGGAGAGGGGGATGTCCTCGCTGACCCCCAGGCCCCCGGTGATCTGCACCGCACGGTCCACCGCCCGGCCCACTGCCTCGGCCACAAAAACCTTGGCCATGGAGGCTCGTGGCGGACCCTCTCTCCCTGGTCCAGCTTCCAGGCGGCGTGCCAGACCATGAGCCGGGCAGCGTGAAGCTCCATGTGGCTGTCGGCGATCATGAACTGGACCCCTTGGTGCTCGGCAAGCTTCCGTCCGAAGGAGTCCCTCCGGAGGGCATACTCCTGGGCGAGCTCGGTGGCCCGAACCCCCACCCCCAGCCAGCGCATACAGTGGGTGAGCCGGGCCGGGTCCAGGCGGAGCTCGGCGTACTCGAAGCCCCTCCCCACCTCGCCCAAGACCGCCTCCTCCCCCACCTCGCACCCCTCGAGGACCAGCTCCCCGTGCCCGCCCACGGTCCAGTGGTCCATGGTGGGGATGGTGCGCACCAGCTTGAGGCCGGGGTTTTCCCGGTCCACCAGGAAGATGGTGGGTCCTTCCTCCGCCCGGGCCAGGACAAGGAAGAAGGCCGCGCCCTCGGCCCCCGTGGTGAACCACTTCCGCCCCTCCAGGACGAAGCCCTTCCCCTTCCGCCTGGCGGTGGTCTTCAGGAGGGTAGGATCGGCCCCGGCCCCATGGGTTCGGTCATGGCGAAGCGCTCCGGACTTCCCCGGCGGCCAGGGGTTCCAGGTAGCGCCGCTTCTGCTCGGGGCTGGCTACCTTGTGGAGGAGGTGCATGTTGCCCTCGTCCGGGGCAGCGGCGTTCAGCGCCCTGGGCCCGAGGAGGCTCCGCCCCGCCTCCTCCAGGACCACGGCGAGCTGGGTCCAGGAAAGCCCAAGCCCCCCCAGCTCCTTGGGCAGATGGGGTAGGAAAAGCCCCCGGGCCCGGGCCTCCCGCTGGAGCTCCTGGGTCACCGCCTCCAGGCGGGTCAGGTCCCGGGCCACCTCCACTTCCCGGGGGATGACCGCCTCCTCCAGGAAGGCCCACACCCTTTCCCTAAGCGCCTCCGTCTCCCGGTCCAGGCCGAAGTCCATCCTGCACCTCCTCCGGGGCGAAGTGCTTGGTCAAGAAGCGATAGAAGCGCCGGATCATGCGTTCCTGTCGCTCCATGCTGGCCAGCACCTCCCCCGTTTTCCTCCACATGGCCAGGAGCTCCTCGTCCGAGAGGGGGATGTCCTCCCGCTTCCAGTCTTCCCGGTACGTGCCGTCGGGGCGGAAGATGGCCTTTTTGAGGAGCATGATCTTGCGGATCTCCTCCAGGGAAAAGCCGAGCTGGTTCAAGTCCTGAATATCCTGGACTAGAAAGAGGGCGAACTCCGTGTAGAGCTTCCGCCCTCCCTGGGTTAGGGCTCCGGGTTCCAGGAGCCCGAGCTGGGCGTAGTGTTGGAGGATTCTGCGGCTGATCCCCGCTGCCCGGGCCAGGTCGCTCAGGGAGTAGAGGGAGGGGAGGGAGGACTCCACAACCCCAATGTACCACGCGCTGTCCAAGATGTACACGCATGTTCATACTTGACATGTCCCGGGCGCTTCGCGTATAGTATGGGCAAACCTCTCAGCGGAGGCCCCTGTGTCCCGGTATTGGCAACCCGAGGTAGAGACCCTTCCTCGAAGCCGTTTGGAGGCGCTGCAGTTGGAGCTCCTCCGGAAGCAGATAGTGGGGTTTGGTCAGAAAAGCCTCTTCTGCCAAAAGGGCGCAGGTTTAGAAAAACGGGGTAAAGGAAGTCTCCCGCTTGGGAGGGGAGACCAAGTATGGAGGCTATAACGGAAATCCACTACAAAAGAGAGGTGCGGGTGTATCCTCAACGCCCTAGGCGCCTTGAAAGTATCCTTGTTGAGAGCACAAAAAGTTTTAGCGATAAGGACTCTTTAGTCCAAATAGGGGGTGCCCGACTTACTTACGCCGAGCTAGCAGACAAGGTAGAAAGGCTAGCCGCTTGGCTCCAAAAGAGAGGGATACAACCTGGTGATCGGGTTGCACTAGCCCTGGGTAACACCGTTTTCTTCCCCCTGTGGTCCCTAGCAACTCTCCGAGCAGGGGCTGTCGTCTTGCCCGTGAACCTTCGCCTCCACCCAGAAGAGGTGAGCGTCATCCTTGCAGATAGCCTCCCCAAGCTGGTTGTAGCTGGAGAAGAGGCTCTCCACTTAAGCTCCGTTCTTTCTAGTTACACTGTGGTAAAGGCTGAAGAAGTGGAGGGTGAAAACGCCCCCCGAGTGGAGGAAGGATTTTCCGAGGATGACCCGGCTTTTCTGATTTATACTTCTGGTACCACTGGGCGCCCCAAAGGTGTAATCCTTACCCACTTCAACGTAATCCATAGCCTCCTCCATTACCGAGAAGTTTTCGGTACGGTTCCCGAGGATCGCACCCTTGTGGCTGTCCCTCTCTTCCACGTAACGGGCCTTATTGGTCAGTTTCTCCACATGTTACTTGTTGGCGGTACCAGCGTACTCCTGCCTAAATATCAGACAGAAACCTTCCTAGATGCTCTGGAAAGGGAGGGTATCACTTTCACCTTTGCCGTGCCTACCATTTATGCTTTTCTCCTCGCTCATGGACTCGCGGGGCGATCCCTATCCTCCTGGCGGCTTGCCGCCTATGGGGGGGCTCCTATGCCCTTGGCAGTCCTCCAAGGTCTCCGAGAAACCCTCCCCGGCTTAGATCTGCGCAACGCCTACGGAGCCACCGAAACAGCAAGCCCAGCCACGCTTATGCCAGCTTCTCAAACGGAGAGAAAACCGCTTTCTGTGGGGAAACCGGTTCCTAAGGGGGAAATCCGCATAGCCGAACCAGGCCTGGATGGGGTGGGAGAGATACTTATTGGAGGCCCCATGGTGACGCCTGGCTACTACAACCGACCCGAGGAAACCGCTCGCTCCTTTACAGAAGAGGGTTACTGGCGTTCAGGAGATCTGGGTTACTTGGACGAAGAGGGGTTCCTTTTCGTAGTAGACCGTCTAAAGGAGGTGATCAACGCGGGGGAGAAAAAAATCTACAGCCAGGAGGTAGAAAACGTTCTCTACCAGCACCCCGGTGTCTTGGAGGCGGCCGTTGTAGGAATCCCAGATCCAGTCTTTGGAGAGAGGGTAAAGGCGGTGGTAGTTCCGAGGCCCGGGGTAGATCTAAGTCCTGAAGAGCTGCAGCGGTTTATAGGTGAAAGACTGGCCCACTACAAGGTCCCGGAAGAGATCGAATTCCGCAAAAGCCTACCAAGAAATGCGGGAGGGAAGGTTCTCAAAGGCCTTTTGCGCCAGGGAAAGTAAAGGGGAGGTGGACCAATGAAAAGGTTGTGGGCGTTGTGGTTGGGTTTGTTCGGCCTTGTGGCGATGGCTCAGAAGCCTTCAGAAGTTAAAGTGGGCATTGTTACCTTCTTGTCCGGCCCCGCATCGGTCTTTGGCGTCCCTGCAAAGAACGCTGCTGACCTGCTCATCGAGAGTTGGAATCGGGAGGGTGGGATTGCAGGTGCTCGCCTCCGCCCAATAGTGGTGGATGAAGCAGGTGGTCCGGAAAAGCAAGTGGCAGAGCTGCGACGGCTGGTCCTAGATGAAAGGGTGGATGTGGTCATCGGATACATCTCCAGCGCAGACTGCCTGGCGGTAGCCCCGGTGGCCGAAGAGCTCAAGGTACCCCTTATCCTCTTTGACTGCGGTACTCCCCAGATCTTTGAGGAGCGGCGTTACACCTACGTCTTCCGGACGGCAGCCCACGCTACCCTGGACAGCGTAGCAGCGGCCCTCTATGTTCTCAAGACTAACCCCAACATCCGTACCATAGCAGGGATTAACCAGGATTACGCCTGGGGCCGGGACTCCTGGGAACTCTTCAAATCCACTATCCTAGCCCTTAAGCCGGACGTGAAGGTAGTGGCCGAACTATGGCCTAGGCTCTACGCTGGTGACTACTCCACAGAGATCTCCCGCCTGCTCGCTTTGCGGCCCGACGTCATTCACTCCAGCTTCTGGGGAGGCGATTTGGTGAGCTTCGTTCGCCAGGGACTCGGGCGGGGCCTCTTCAGCAGGAGCCGGGTGGTCCTCACCGCGGGGGAGCACATGCTCCAAGAATTGGGACGCACCTTGCCCAACGGAGTTGCCATCGGAGCCCGGGGAGACCATTGGTTCTTACACCCCAAGGCCAAGGACAACCCTGAGCACAGGGCTTTTGTGGAGGAGTATCGTCGACGCTTCAACCGCTACCCGGTCTATCCCGCTTACCACATGACCCAGGCTCTCCTGACGTTGCGGGCTGGCTACGAGAGGGCCCTCAGGACCACTGGGGGACGTTGGCCTACCAAGGAAGAACTTGTCCGGGCCTGGTGGGGCTCGAGGTCCCAACGTTCACGGGCACCATTCGCATTCGTGAGGATCACCAAGCAGTGGAGGATGCTCTCTACGGTACAACGGTCCAGACTTCCCAGTATCCCTTTGCGATCTTGGAGCGAGTGATCCTTTTCCCGGCGGAGCTGGTGAACCCGCCCGTGGGGGTCAAATCCCTGGACTGGGTGAAGACCTTGCGGCCTGAGCTCCTCCGCCGGGTTCCCGATCCCCGATGAGCAGCCTCCTCGCGCTAGCCCTTCTGGACGGCTTGGTCTACGGCAGCCTCCTCTTCCTGGTGGCCGTGGGCCTTACCCTGGTGTTTGGCGTTCTCAGGATCCTGAACATCGCCCATGGGAGCTTCTATGCCTTGGGAGCGTACTTGGGGGTAGTCCTGGGGCTGGCGGCGGCGCAAGCTCTGGGAAACCCCTGGTTTAGCTACCCGGCCCTTCTCCTTGCGGCGATTTTGGTGGGAGGGTGCTTTGGTCCTGTGGTCGAGCGGTTTATCCTGCGCTGGGCCTACGACCGCCCGGAGGCGCTTCAGCTGTTGATCACCTTTTCCCTCTTCCTCATTTTGGAGGATGTCCAGAAGCTTCTCTTCGGCGTTCAACCCTACTTTCTGGACATGCCCTTTCGACTTCTGGGGACCGTGGAACTTGGGGGCGTGCCTTACGCCTGGTACCAGCTTCTCCTCATCCTGGTGGCTACGCTGGTGCTCCTTAGCCTCCGGGTCCTTCTGCGGGGCACTCCTCTTGGGAAGATCTTGATGGCCGTGGTGGCAGACCGGGAGATGGCCCAAGCCCTTGGCGTGGACGCCAGGCGGATCTACCTTATAGCTTTCAGCCTGGGCACAGGGCTAGCAGCCCTCGGGGGAGCCCTGGCCTCGCCCACGGTCACCATTGCCCCAGGGCTTGGGGCGGAGGCGATCGTCCTTTCCTTCGCAGTGGTGGCCGTGGGGGGACTGGGGCAGATCGAGGGAGCAGCCATTGGGGCCCTGCTCATCGGTTTGGGACGTTCGTTGGCCGTGTACCTCCTTCCCGAGCTGGATGTGGTGGTGCCTTATCTGGTCATGGTCTTGGTGCTCCTGTTCCGGCCTGTGGGAATCCTTGGGTCGGTGGAGGTGCGGCGGATATGAGGCGGAGCCTCTTCTTTTCCCTTGTCCTTGCCCTCCTTGTGGCCACCCTCCCCCTCTTTTTCCCCTGGCTGAGCTTCGTGTTCACCCTGCTCTGGCCAAGGGGCTGGCCGCCTTAGGGATCGCCCTGCTTCTTCGGGCCGGCCTCGTCTCCTTTGGGCATGGCCTCTTCTATGGGGCTGGGGCTTATGCGGTGGCGTTTGCCTTGCGAAGCGCCTTTCTAGACACCTTTTTCCTACTCACCGTGGCCTTACTGGTTACCTTAGCCCTGGGTTTCCTAGTGGGCCTCTTCGTAAGCCGTTATCGAGGGATCTTCTTCGCCATGCTGAACCTGGCCTTCTCCATGGTGTTCTACGCTCTTTTGGCCAAGTTCTACTATCTGACAGGGGGCACGGACGGCCTACGAGTGCCCACCCCTACCCTTTTCGGACTCACCCTGGACCGAACCCTTTTTGGGGAGGCCCTCTTCTACCTTTCCCTTGGCCTTGTCCTCCTTCTAGGGGCAGGAGTGAGCTTCTTCCTGAGAACCCCATGGGGGAGGCCCTCGCGGCGATTCGAGCCAATGAGGTACGCCTGGAGTACCTAGGGATCCCCGTTCAGAGGGTAGTCCTCTTGGCCTACGTTCTTTCGGCAGGCCTGGCGGGTTTGGGAGGGGCCTTAGCGGGCATTGCTGTGGGCCACGTGGTGCCGGAACTGGCCTACTGGGTGGCCTCCGGTGAGTTTGTCTACATTGCCCTCCTTGGAGGTACCGGAGGGGCTCTCGGGCCCTTTCTCGGGGCCTTAGCCTACGAACTAATCCGCACCTTCGCCTTCAAGTACCTAGCCTACTCCTGGCAACTCATCCTGGGAGCGACTATGCTTCTGGTCATCTTCTTCCTCCCGGAGGACTCTGGGCCCTCCTGGGAGAAAGGAGGCGACGTGCGCCCACTTCTTGAAGCCCAGGATCTGCACATCCGCTTTGGCGGCGTGGTGGCGGCTGCGGGGATTAGCCTTCAGGTCTATCCCGGAGAGGTTTTGGCCATCATCGGTCCCAACGGAGCTGGGAAGACCACCTTCCTCAACCTCTGCACCGGCTACCTCAAGCCGGAAAGGGGACGGGTCTTGCTGGAAGGGCGGGAGATCACGGGCCTGCCCCCCCGGGTCATCACCCGTTTGGGTGTGGCCCGGGCCTTCCAAATCTCTCAACTCTTTACTGAACACACGGTGGAGGAAAATCTCCTGCTCGCTTTGGCTGCTCGGGAAGGGTTTTGGCGCTGGACCACCTTACGGGAAGAAAGGCGTCGCCACGAGGCCAAGGGGTTTCTGGCCCTCCTGGGTCTGGAGGGCTTGGCGTCAACCCCGGTGGCTGAGGCACCGGAGGGGGTGCGGAAACTCCTGGATGTGGCTATGGCCTTGGCCCTCAAGCCAGGCTACTCCTCTTGGACGAACCCACAAGTGGCGTGTCCGCCGAGGAGAAACTTTCGGTAATGGATACCTTGGTCCGGGCGTTGAAGGCCCAGGAAGTGACTGCGGTTTTTGTGGAGCACGACATGGAGGTGGTGCGGCGTTACGCGGATCGGGTGGCAGTCTGGGCCGAGGGGCGGATCATGGCAGAAGGGAAGCCCGAGGAGGTTCTGCAGGACCCCCAGGTCCTGGCCAGCGTGGTGGGGGTAGAGGAATGATCCTCCGGCTGGAAGGGGTCCGGGTGGTGTTGGAAGGCTTTGAGGTCCTAAGGGGGGTAAACCTGGCCCTAAACCCCGGGGAGGCAGTAGCCTTAGTAGGCCGGAACGGAGCAGGCAAAACAACCACCTTGAGGAGCATTATGGGTTTAGTACCCCTTAAGGGAGGGCATATCTTCCTGGACGGTACACCTCTGAACCCCCTACCAGCTTATCGCCGAGCCGCTTTGGGCCTTGGGTACGCCCCTGAGGACCGGCGTCTTATTGGGCATTTAACCGTGGAGGACAACCTTCTTCTACCCGCCTGGGCCTTGCGGCTACTTGCAGGAGAGGTGCGGAGGCGGCTTGAAGAGGTCTACGCTCTTTTACCGGAACTACAGCGGTTGAGGAGCCGTTCGGCGGCAGCCTTTCTGGGGGGGAGGGGAAGATGGTGGCCTTGGGTCGGGCCCTGATGGTGGGAACTCGGGTTGTTCTTTTGGACGAACCTTTCCAGGGTCTGGCCCCGGCCCTGGCCCAGCGGTACGCGGAAACCCTGACCCGCGTGCGTAGGGAGAAGCAGGGCGTGGCCTTCTTGGTCACAGAGTCCAACCCCCGGCTCCTTCGGAAACTGGCCGACCGGTTCTATCAGATAGAGCGTGGGGAGATAAAGGAGGTGAGAACCCATGAAGACCCAAGCGGCGGTGCTTTTTGAGATGGGGAAGCCCAGGCCTTACCGTGATTCCAAACCTCTCGAGATTTTGGAGGTTGACCTGGAAGAACCAGGCCCTGGCGAAGTCTTGGTGGAAGTAAAAGCCGCTGGGCTTTGCCACTCCGATCTCTCTGCCATAGACGGCACCCGGCCTTGGCCCCTGCCCATTGTCCTAGGCCACGAGGCAGCGGGTATTGTGCGGGTTGTGGGTCCGGGGGTAAGGAATTTAGCAGAAGGAGACCACGTGGTTTTCTCTTTCGTGCCCATGTGCGGTAACTGCCGTTATTGCGCGGCAGGTAGGCCTCACCTATGCGAACGGGGAGTACAAGCTAACCGAGAGGGTAGACTCCTCACGGGAGGACGCAGATTTTCCCTAAAGGGAAAACCCTTGAATCATCACCTCGGAGTCGCGGCCTTTAGCCAGTTCACGGTGGCGGCCCAGGAGTCCCTAATACCCATCCCTAAGGACATCCCTCTGGAAAAGGCTGCCCTTTTCGGATGCGCCATCGCCACCGGAGTAGGGGCCGTGGTGAACACCGCAAAAGTGGAAGAGGGTGCAAGCGTGGCAATCTTCGGTCTCGGGGGTGTGGGGCTAGCAACGGTGATGGGAGCGGTGCTAGCCGGAGCCCATCCCATCGTAGCGGTGGACCTCCTTCCCCACAAGGTGGAGATGGCCAAGAGTCTGGGAGCGAGTCACGGTTTAGTTGTGGGAGAGGGAGATGTGGTAGAAGCGGTGAGGGAGATCACGGGGGCGGGGCGGACTACGCTTTCGAAACAGCAGGTTCCCCCGAGGCCATGCTCTTAGCTTACAGGCTACCCGCCGAGGAGGAATGACCGTGACAGTAGGGCTTCCCCACCCGGAGCGGACCCTCTCTCTGCCAGCTGTCAGTCTTACTGCCGAGGAGCGGACTTTAAGGGGAAGCTACATGGGTTCCTCTAACCCACGGCGAGACCTACCCCGATTCCTGGCGCTTCATATGGCTGGAAAGTTGCCAGCAGAGAGTTTACTGACTGGAACTCTTCCTCTCAGTGCCATCAACGAGGGATTTGACCGCTTGGCCCAGGGAGAGGTGGTGCGCCAGATAGTGATCCCCTAAGGGGAGGCCTGGACCGCGCGGGGGTAACCTGGAAGAAGAAGTAGGAGATGATTATGGCAGAGGTGCTGGGGATGGCGGTGCCCACGGAGGCCCTCATTGGCGGGGCGTGGCGGCGCTTGGAGCGGAGGTTCCCCGTGGTCTCCCCGGCCACGGGGGAGGTGGTGGCGGAGGTGGCGGACTGCGGGGAGGAGGAGGCGCGGGAGGCTTTGGAGGAGGCGGTTTTGGCCTTCCCCGCCTGGAGCCGCGCCACGGCCTACGAGCGGGCCCAGGTCCTCAGGCGCTGGTACGAGCGCATCCTGGAGCACCAGGAGGCTCTGGCCCGGCTCATGGCCCTGGAGATGGGGAAGCCCCTCAAGGAGGGAAGGGCCGAGGTGGCTTACGCCGCGGGTTCGTGGAGTGGTACGCCGAGGAGGCCAAACGGGTCTACGGGGAGACGGTGCCTCCCAGTTCCCCCACAAGCGGATCCTGGTGCGCTACGAGCCGGTGGGGCCGGCCTACGGCATCACCCCCTGGAACTTCCCGGCGGCATGGTGACCCGGAAAGCGGCCCCGGCCCTGGCGGCGGGGTGCACCTTTGTGCTGAAGCCCGCGGAGGAGAGCCCCCTCACCGCCCTCTACCTGGCGCGGCTTTTCCAGGAGGCGGGGGGGCCTCCTGGGGTTTTGCAGGTCCTTCCCACCTCGAGGCCCGAGGAGGTTTCCCGCCCCTTCCTGGAGGACGAAAGGGTCCGCAAGCTCACCTTCACGGGAAGCACCGAGGTGGGGGTCAGGCTTTACCAGCAGGCGGCGAGGACCCTGAAGCGGGTCTCCCTGGAGCTCGGGGGTGGGGCGCCCGTCTTGGTCTTCGCCGACGCCGATTTGGAGAGGGCGGTGGAGGAGACGTTGCGGGCCAAGTTCCGGAACGCCGGGGAGTCCTGCGTGGCGGCGAACCGGATCTTCGTGGAGGCGCCCATCGCCGAGGCCTTCGCCGAGGCCTACGCCAAACGGGTGGCCGCCCTCAGGGTGGGGGATCCCCTCTTGGAGGAGACGGACATCGGCCCCCTGGTGAACGAGGCCGCCCTCCGGAAGGTCCAGGCCCACGTGGAGGACGCCCTCTCCAAGGGGGCGAGGCTCGTGGCGGGAGGGGAGGCCAGGGGGCTCTTCTTCGCCCCCACGGTGCTTCTGGACGTGAAGCCGGATAGCCTCCTCTTCCGGGAGGAGACCTTCGGCCCGGTGGCGCCCCTCACCCTGTTCCGGGAGGAGGAGGAGGCGGTGCGGTGGGCCAACGGCTTTCCGGTGGGGCTTGCCGCCTACGTCTTCACCCGGGACCTCTCCCGGGCCTTCCGGGTGGCGGAGGCCTTGGAGTACGGGATCGTGGGGGTGAACGATGGGGTGCCTTCTACCCCGCAGGCGCTTTGGGGGCGTAAAGCGCTCGGGCCTAGGGCGGGAAGGGGGGAAGTGGGGCCTACTGGAGTACCTGGAGGTAAAGTACGTGTCCCTAGGCCTTTACCCACATTCCGCACCCCTTCACTCCAGCAGGTAATATCGCCCGGCCCCCAGGAGGCGCACCGCGGTCTCGTGATGGGGAGCCAGGTTGAGGACTAGCCACCTGCCCCCCAGCTCCACCAGGCGAACCCACATTGAACAGTTGAAACACCCAGCGCAAGGTGGGCTTGGCTGTGGGTCTCCCCTTCTGGTCCGGCAGGCTGGACCCCGTCCCCTCCAGCCTCCGCCTCAGCGCCCACTCCCCCAGGGCGTACACCAGAAGGGCCAGGGCCATCACCCGCTCGGGCCGCTTCAAGAAGGTGCTCTCCGCAAAGAATAGGGGGTCCTTCAGAAACCGGAACCCCCGCTCCACCGTCCGGGTCTGGTCCTTGTACCGCCTCAGCACCTCCTGAGGGGGAAGCCCC
>BBBL01000022.1 GCA_001311545.1 Thermus kawarayensis JCM 12314
CCACCCTGCCGCCTGGTGCGGGAGGGGGAGGAAGGGCCGGTGATGAGGGCCCTTGCCGCCTACCGGGGAGAGGGGCGTACCCTGGTCTTGGGCATCGGGGAGGGATACCGGTGGAAGGAGACCTGAGCCTCATCCCCCTCACGGAGGTCCTGGAACTCATCCACGGCCACCGCCGTTCCGGCACCTTGGAGGTGCAGGCCGGCCCCCTCCCCCTCACCCTCCGCTTCGCCCAGGGGGAGGTGGTGGGGGCGGCCATCCTGGACTGGGAGGGCCTCGAGGCCCTCTTCACCTTCCCCCTCCACCCTAAGGAAGGCACCTTCCGCTTCCAGCCGGGGCAGGCCCCCCCGGAAAAACCCCCCCTACCCTTCCCCACCCTCCTCGGGGAGTGGGCCCGGGTCAACGACGAGTGGGACCGCTTCCGCTGCTCCTAGACTCGCCCAGCCGCGTGCTGGAAGCCCTCCGCCCCAAGCCTCTGCTGGAGGTCTTCCAGGGAGGGAAAAGCGTGCGGGCGGCGGCCAAGGCTGGGGCGTTCCCCTCCTCATCGCCATGGAACGGGCCTACATGGGGGTGCGGGAAGGGGACCTTTACCCCCTCCGCCGCTACGCCTGGTATGCCCTGCGCATCCGTTACCAGGGGCGAAAGGGCAAGACCCTGGAGGAGTTCGGCCAGCTCCAGGGCCTTCTGGACGGCACCCGAAACCTCGGCGAGGTCATCGCCCAGGGGGTGCCCGTGGCTTGGTGCGCCGTTACCTGGTCCAGGCCCTGGCCTCCGGGGAGGTCGCCCCCCCGGGCCGGGGCTGGCTCCTCCGGGACCTCACCTGGGAGATGGAAAAAGAGGGGGAAGCCTAACTACCCCCCGTGCCCTTACCCCTCCGGGCCTCCTACTTCTTCTTGCGGGGGCGGTACTTCCCGTAGGTGCCCCGCCAGATCTTGCCCCTGCGGGTGCGGCGGTCGCCCTTACCCATGCCCCACCTCCTTAGGCGCTCGCCCCCTGGGCGGCGAGGAGCTGGTTCACCTTACGCATCAGCCGGGACTTCCTGCGGGCGGCGGCGTTCTTGTGCAGGGTGGAGCCCTTGGCCGCTTTGTCAATGAGGCTTTCGGCCTTGCGCATGATCTTGAGGGCCTCCTCCGCCTTGCCCTCCTGGGCCAGCTGGATGGCCTTCTTGCTCAGGGTCTTGATGGCCGACTTCTTGGCCTTGTTGCGAAGCCGGCGCTTCAAGGACTGCCGGTGCCGCTTGAGGGCGGATAGGTTCCTCTTAGGCTTCTTCTGCGCCATCTCTCTCCCCTTCGTGCCCCTAAGGGCAAGCCAGGCTAAGTGTAGCACACCCTGCGCCTAAGGGGCAAACTTGGTGGCCACCCAGTCGTAGCGGGCCTGGCCCTTGGCCCCCTCCAGGTGAAAGCGCAAAGCATACTCCCCGGCCTCCACGGGGAAGCGGAGCTCCTCCTGGAAGGTGCCCGCGAAGGTCCTTTCCCCCAAGGGTCGCCCTCCCTTGAGCAGGGCCACCTGGAGGCGGCCCTCCTGGAGGCTTCCCGAAACCTTCACCTTGATGGCATCGTAAAGCCCCGTGACCCGGATGGGGTAGACCGCCTCCCCCGTGTACTTCCAGTAAAAGACGGGCAGGAAGGGGGGGTAGCCCACCGCGAGCCCGTAACGCTCGGCGTACCAATAGAGGCCCAGGGCGGCCAAAGCAAGGAAAAGCAGGCTCCGCATTGCCTTCAGTATACTTGGGCTCATGGCGGACCCGAGGCTTTCCCCGGAAGCGGCCCTGGCCCTTTTGAAGCGGGGAGCAGAGGAGATCCTCCCCGAGGAGGAGCTTCTAGAGAAGCTAAGGGAGGGTCGGCCCCTCACGGTGAAGCTGGGGGCCGACCCCACGCGGCCCGACCTCCACCTGGGCCACGCGGTGGTCCTGAGAAAGATGCGTCAGTTCCAGGAACTCGGGCACAAGGTGGTCCTCATCATCGGGGACTTCACCGGGATGATCGGGGACCCTTCAGGCCGATCCAAGACCAGGCCCCCCCTCACCCTGGAGGAGACCCGGGAAAACGCCAAGACCTACGTGGAGCAGGCGGGGAAGATCCTGAGGCAGGAGCCCCACCTCTTTGAACTCCGCTACAACTCCCAGTGGCTGGAGGGCCTCACCTTCAAGGAGGTGGTGCGCCTCACCTCCCTCATGACCGTGGCCCAGATGCTGGAGAGGGAGGACTTTAAAAAAACGCTACGAGGAGGGGATCCCCATCTCCCTGCACGAGTTCCTCTACCCCTTCGCCCAGGCCTACGACTCCGTGGCCATAAAGGCCGACGTGGAGATGGGGGGGACGGACCAGCGCTTCAACCTCCTGGTGGGCCGGGAGGTGCAGAAGGCCTACGGGCAAAGCCCCCAGGTGGCTTTCCTCATGCCCCTCCTGGTGGGCCTGGACGGGCGGGAGAAGATGAGCAAGAGCCTGGACAACTACATCGGGGTGGCCGAGCCCCCGGAGGAGATGTTCAAGAAGCTCATGCGGGTGCCGGACCCCCTCCTCCCGAGCTACCTCCGCCTCCTCACGGACCTGGAGGAGGAGGAGGAGATAGAGGCCCTCCTCCGGCAAGGGCCCGTTCCCGCCCACCGGGTCCTCGCCCGCCTCCTCACCGCCGCCTACGCCTTGCCGCAGATCCCCCCCCGCATAGACCGGGCCTTCTACGAGGGGCTGGGGTACGCCTGGGAGGCCTTCGGGAAGGACAAGGAGGCGGGCCCCGAGGCGGTGAGAAGGGCGGAGGCGCGCTACGACCAGGTGGCCGTGGGAGGGATTCCCGAGGAGATCCCCGAGGTGGAGATCCCCGCCTCCGAGCTCAAGGGGGGCCGGATCTGGGTGGCCAGGCTCTTCACCCTGGCGGGCCTCACCCCCTCCAACGCCGAGGCCAAGAGGCTCATCCAGAACCGGGGCCTGAGGCTGGACGGGGAGGTCCTCACCGACCCGAGCCTCGAGGTGGACCTCTCCCGCCCCCGCATCCTCCAGCGGGGCCGGGACCGCTTCGTGCGGGTGCGGCTCAGGGGCTAACCGCCCTCCATGGGCCTTAGGGGCACCTCGTGGCCGGTGGCGTAGAGGGTTTCGCCCTCCGCCTGAAGGCGGAGCCTGGGGAGGGGAAAGCGGGGGGGGCCGTAGACGGCCTTCCCCCAAGCAGGGGGTCAAAGGCCCCGAAGTGGCAGGGACAGCCCAAAAAGGGCCTCTCGTAGCGGAAGTTGTAGAGGAGGGAGGCCGCCTCGGGGTCGGGGACGAAGTTCACCGTGCACCCCTGGTGGGTGCAGATGCGGCTTAGGGCCAGGTAGTGCTCCTCCCCCACGGAAAGCCCCCCGGGGGCGGGCTCGGGCAGGCGGAGGAGGTAGGCCTTAAGCCCCCCAGGGGGAGGGGATAGGCGAAGGGCTTCACCTGCCACACCCCAAGCTCCCCGAGGTGGGCCACGGCCACCCTCGGGCCCTCCCTCCAGGTGGGCTCTCCCACCTCGGGCCTCGGGCGGAAGCGGAGGTTGTAGGTGCGCACCCCAAACCAGGCGAAGAACCCCCCGGCCACGGCCACGGGAGGTAAAAGACCAGGTCGCGGCGCTTCATGGCTAGAGGCTGGCCAGGTAGTCCAGGAGGGCCTTAAGCTCCTCCTGGGAGAGGGGCACGGGGGGCATCTGCCCCTTCCCTTGAGCACGATCTCCCGCACCGCCTCCGGGGCCTTCAAGATGGGGTTCCCCTTAAGCCTGGGGCCAAGACCCCCTTCCCCCAGGGGGCCGTGGCAGGCGGCGCAGCGGGCCTGGTAGACGCTCTTCCCGTCCTTCCCTCCCTGGGCCTGGGCCCGGGCCATGGCGATGAGGCCCTCCACCCGTTCCCGGGCCTCCCCCCCTGCCTCCAGGTACTTCTCCCAGGCGGCGATGGCCTCCTCCATCCTCCCCTCCTGGAAGTAGAGGTTCCCCAGGAAAAGCCACCCTTCGGCGGCTTTGGGGTCGGCGTGCTGGGCGATCTCCAGGAAAAGCCTGGCCTCCTCCAGCCGCCCCCCCATGAAGAGGAGGATCCCCACCCGGCGCACCGCCTCTATGTTCTTGGGGTCCTTCTTCAGGACCTCCAGGTAGGCCTCGGCGGCCTGGTCAAAGGCCTGGAGCTCGTAGGCCTTCCGCCCCCAGGCGAGGAGGTCCTCCACCGCCCCCGTGCGCCTGGCCCTGTCGGCCAGGGCCTTGAGCTCCCGGGCCTCCTGGCGCTGGGTCACGGTGGTCTCCCCGGGAAGGCGGGGGAGGGTGTAGCGCCAAAGGCCCACCCCCAGAAGGACCACGCCCCCAGGGCCAGGGCCACGGGCCAGGGGTTGAAGGCCCGGGGGGCCGGGGGGCGGTAGCCCTCAAGAAGCCTTTCCACCTCCACCATGCGGGCCAGGGCCCGTTTTTTTCTCCTCCCCCTCCAGGCCTCCACCTCCCCTTTAAGGACCTGAAGCTCCTTAAGGAGCTCCTCCCGCCTCGGGGGCTCGGGAAAGGGCTCCTTGGGCCCGAGGAGGGGCCTCAAGGCCAGGAAGAGGCCCAGGAGGAAAAGGCCGAGGAAAAGCAGGGTGGCCGTCATCGGGGAGGCTCCTTTAGGCGGCGCTCCGCCTCCTCGAGGAGTTCCTTGGGAAGCGGCTTGGGCCGGAAGTAGGCAAAAAGGCCAAGGCCGAGGAGGAGAAGCCCCAAAAGGGGCAGAAGCCACACCCAAAGCGTGGCCCCGCGCCTTGGGGGCTCGTAGAGGATCCACTCCCCGTAGCGGTCCACGAAGAAGGCCTGGATCTCCTCCTTGGTCTTCCCCTCCCGAAGCATCTCGGCGATGATCCGGCGCATCTCCACCGCCACCCCCGAGTTGCTCTCGGCGGCCGACTCCCCCTGGCACACGGGGCAGCGCAGGGTGCGGGCGATCTGGAAGACCTCGGGGGAGAGGTCAGGGGGCGGGCCCTCCTGGGCCAGGGCGGGGAGGAGAAGGGCGAGGAGCAAGAGAACCCACCTCATGGCACCACCTCCGCCAGATACCTTTCCAAGGTGGCCTCGTCAATGGCCCCGGCGTGCCGGGCCAGAACCCGGCCTTCCCGGTCAATGAAGAAGGTCTCCGGCACCCCGTACATCCCGTAGTCCACCCCCACCCGCCCCCGGGGATCGTAAACCTGGGGGAAGGTGAGGCCGAACTGGGCGATAAACCGCAAGGCCTCGGCCTCCTTGTCCTGGGTGTTCACCCCCACGAAGAGGGCCTCCCCTTGGTGGCGGCGCCAAGCGGCCTCCAAGACGGGCGCCTCCTCGTAGCAGGCGGGGTAGCACCAGCTCGCCCAGAAGTTCAGGACAATGGGCTTCTTCCCCAGGTAGTCGGCCAGGCGGAAGGTCTCCCCCCAGGCCTCCCGGTACGGGGGAAGAAGGGGCAGGGCGAAGTCCGGGGCGGGCCGCCTTTCCTGGGCCAGGACCGAGGGAAGGTCCTTGGGGTTCCGCTGCATCCCCCACCAGAACAGGCCTCCCAGGCCCAAAACCACGAGGAGCCAGAGCCACCCCCTCACGCCGGGCTCACCCCCTTGGCCTCCTCCGGCCTCGCCGTGGGCCAGAGGATGTACAGGGTGCCCAGGGCCATAAGCCCCCCCGCCACCCACATCCAGAAGACCAAGGGGGTGACGATGAGCCTAAAGGAGGCCCACTCCCCCTTCTCCCGGTCAAAGTCCATGAGGAGGAAGTAGTAGTCGTTGCCCGGGGTGTAGACCACCTTGGGGGCGGGGAGGGGGCTGTTCATCTGGGGGTAGAAGTGGAGCCTGGGCCTCACCTCGCCGAAGCGGTCGGTCCTGAGGAGGGCCTCCACGGCGAAGCGCCGCCCCTCGTCCAAAGCCCGCACCCCCTGGAAGGCCATGCGCACCCCGCCACCTCCCACGTCCCCCCCCGGTAGAGGGTCTTCTCGCTCTCCAGGCGGTAGGTCTGGCTGAAGGCGATGGCCAGGCCCATGAGGGCCACGGCGAAGTGGACCACGAGGCTTCCCACCCGCCTCCGGTTCTCCAGAAAGCCCCAGGGGGAAAGCCCCGCCCGCACCCGGGCCAGGACGCCCTCCCGCGCCAAGAGGTAGATGGCGGCCGTGTTATAGAGGAATAGCCCCACCGCCAGGGAGGCCCCCGGGGCGTAGCCTCGGAGGAAGCCGAGAATCGTGCCCAGGGCCAGGACCAGAAGGAGCAGGTACAGGTTGCGCAGGGCCTCCCTCCGGGGCCTCCGCCAGGGCAGGAGGGGCCCTACCCCCATGAGGAGGAGGATCCCCGCCCCCAAGGGGGCGGAAACCTGGTTGAAGAAGGGGCCCCACGCTCACCTTGGCCTTGGCGAAGGCCTCCACCAGGAGGGGGTAGAAGGTGCCGAGGACCACCACGAGGGCCCAGCCCGCGAAGAAGAAGGCCCCCAGGAGAAGCGCCCCCTCCCGGGAAAAGGGGTGGAAGACCGTAAGGTCCCGCACCTCCCGGGAAACCCGGGAGAGAAGGCCCAGGCCCAAGCCCATGACCAGGAGGAAGAAGCCCAGGAAGGCGGGCCCCACGGGGCCCTCGGCGAAGGCGTGCACCGACTGGATCACGCCGCTACGGGTGAGGAAGGTGCCGAGCACCGTGGCGGCGAAGGCCAGGGTCACGAAGGCGAAGTTCCAGGCCTTGAAGGCCCCCCGGGTCTGTTGCACGATGGCCGTGTGCAGGAAGGCGGTGGCGAGAAGCCAGGGGATGAAGCTGGCGTTCTCCACCGGGTCCCAGGCCCAGTACCCCCCCAGCCCAGGACCTCGTAGCTCCACCACATCCCCGCCACCTTCCCCGCCGTGAGGAAGCCCCAGGCGATGAGGGTCCACCACCTCGTCTCCTCCACCCAGGTCTGGTAGCGCCTCGAGGCCATGGCCGCCACGGCGTAGGCAAAGGGCACGCTCAGGCCCACGAAGCCCAGGTACATGAGCACGGGGTGGACGGCCATCATCCAGTGGTTCTGGAGGAGGGGGTTCGGGCCCACGCCGTCTTGGGGCGGGCTGGCAAGGGTCTCAAAGGGGCTGGCGATGGTGGCCATGACCCCGAAGAAGAAGACCTGGACGCCGTAAAGCACGGCGAGGACCAGGGAGGCCCGCCAGGGGTCCAGGGGCTTCCGGCTGGCGAGAAGGGTGTAGAGGGTCTGGAGGAGGCCCCAGAGAAGGATGCTGCCCTCGAGGGCCGCCCAGGGCGTCACCAGGGTCACCCATAGGGGGTCTTTGGTGGAGTGGTTCCGGGCCACGTAGGCCAGGCTGAAGTCGTGGGTGAGGAGGGCCCACTCCAGGGCCAAAAAGGCCGCCAGGGCCCCCAGGAGGGCCAGGGGGGCCAGGGCCCTCGACCCCTTAAGGAAGCGCCCATCCCCCTGGAAGTAGGCCAGGAGGCCCAAGGCAAGCCCCAGGAGGCTGAAGGCCAGGGCCAGGCTCACCCCCAGGTTGCCGAGAAGGGCCGGGGTCATTTGGCCTCCTCAATGAGCCTGCGCACGTCCTCCGGGGTCCAGCCCGCCTTGGGGGGTTGGTAGGTCTCGGAGTGCTTCACCAGGAGGTTGGTGCCCCGGAAGACCCCCTCCTGGAAGCGGCCCTCCACCACCACCCCCTGGCCCTCCTTGAACATGCCCGGGGGGGTGCCCTTGTGGAGGACCGGCACCTCCGCCACCCCGTCCGTGAGGACAAAGCGAAGCTCCAAAAGGTCCTTGTCGTACCGGACGGTGCCGGGCTTCACCAACCCCCCCAGGCGCACGGGGCGGCCGGCGTACTTGGCCTCTGCCTGCAGGTACTCCGAGGGGGTGAGGAAGTACACCAGGTTCTGCCCAAGCCCCCCAAAGAGGAGGTAGGCCAGGGCCCCGAGGACCACCACGAGCCCGAAGACGTACTTCGCCCTCATCTGGCCCTCCGGTAACGGAAGAAGAGGTAGGCCAGGTACCCGAAGACCGTGAGGTAGGTGAGGGCGTAAACCCAGGTGACGAAGACCCCCATCACGCCTCCTCCTTTCTCTCCTCCAGGCGACCAGAAAACCCCGGAAGCGCACGAAGCCCAGGTAGAGCAGGGTGAAGACCAGGAGGTTAAAGAGAAGGGCCTGGAGCATCTCCGGGGCTATGTGGATCTTGCCCGTGGTGAGGTCAATGGACTGGGTCTGGTGCAGGCTCCGCCACCACTTCACCGACATGTAGCTGATGGGCACGTTGAGGAAGCCCAGGATGCCCACCGCCGCCGCCGCCTTGCGGCGAAGCTCGGGGTCCTCTATGGCCCCCCGGAGGAGGAAGTAGCCCACGTACACGGCGAAGAGAATGGCGGTGGTGGTGAGCCGGGGCTCCCAGGTCCAGTAGACCCCCCAGGTGGGCCTGGCCCAGAGCATCCCCGTCACCAGGGCCAGGCCCATGAAGACCAGGCCGATCTCGGCGCTGGCCGAGGCCACCCGGTCGTAGCGGGGGTCCTGGCGGAAGAGGTAGAGGAGGGAGTAGAGGAAGGTGACGAGAAAGGCCAGGTAGCCGAGCCAGGCCCCGGGGACGTGCAGGTACATGATGCGGACCAGGTACCCCTGGTTCACATCGGGCGGGGCCGCCAGGGCCAGGTAGAGGCCCAGGGGCAAGAGGAGAAGCCCCAGGCCCAGGAAAACCCAGGTCAGGGCATCGGGGCGTTCCGGATAGGCCGCCTTAAGCATGGCATTCCTCCGTTTCCAGCATAGGCCCTCCTTGGCTTAGAAGTCTGTGGCCTCACCCGTCCATGACCAGGGGAAAGAGGAGGGCGCTGGCCGTCACGTAAACGGCGTCAAACACCAGGAGAAGCTGCCACCAGGAGGCCACCTCCCCCAGGGGAAGGCCTTCCATAAGCCCCGTCGTGGCCCGCACCGAGGCCAAGACCACGGGGACCACCAGGGAGAAGAGGAGGAGGGGCAAAAGGGCCTCCCGCCCCCGGAGCCGGGCGAGAAGGCCGGCGTAGAAGGTGGCCACGCTGGCGTAGCCCAGGGTGCCCAGGGCCAGGGTGAGGAAGAGGGAAAGCCCCCTTTCCAGGGGCAGGTAGAAGAGCCCCGCGGCCAGAAAAAGGGCCAGGAGGCTTAAGGGAAGAAGAAGGAGCATCTGGAAGAGCAGCTTGCCCAGGTAGATCCACTCCTTGCCCCCCGGGGCGAGGAGGAGGTCCTCCAGGGTGCCCTCCTCCACCTCCAAGCGAAGGCCCGGGTGGAGAGGAGGGTGGAGAGGAAGGCCAGGGCCACCCATAAGACCCCTGGAGCCGCCCGGCGCAGGGGGGCCTCCTCGGGACCCAAGGCCAGGGCCATGATGAAAAGCATCGCCCCCAGGAAGGCCAGGATGGAGAGAAGCCCGGAGCGGTCCCGGACCTCGAGGCGGAGGTCCCGCAAGGCCAAAAGCCAGACCCGCCGCACCCCTCCCTCCCCTCCCCGGTCCAGGCCAGGGTAGGACGGCCTCATGCCCCCCCCCAGCTCCAGGGCCCGGTCGGCCACCGCCTCGGCCAAGGCCCGGTCGTGGGTGGCCAGGACCACGGAAGCCCCCTTCCGGGCGTCTTGGATGGTCTCCAGAAGGAGGGTCCTTCCCTCCAGGTCCAAGGCGGTCTCCGGTTCGTCCAAAAGCCAAAGATCCGGCCTCAGGAGGGTAAGGCGGGCCAGGGCCAGGCGCTTCTTCATCCCGCTGGAAAAGGCGGCCAGAGGAAGGTCCGCGGGGAGGCCAAAGCGCCCCAAGGCCCCCCTCCAGTCCCCCCGGGCCCCGTGGAAGGCCAGGTCGAAGAGGAGGTGCTCCCGGGCGGTGAGGTGCCGGTGGAAGGCCGGGGGGTTGGGGAGGAAGAGGGCCCGGCCCCGGCGTTCCACCCGGCCCCGGGTGGGCTTCAAAAGCCCCGCCATGAGCCTTAAGAGGGTGGTCTTCCCCGAGCCGTTGGGCCCCAGGAGGGCCACCACCTCCCCCCGGTCCAGGGAGAAGCTCAGGTCCCGGACCACCCAGTCCCGTCCGAAGCGTTTGGAGAGGGCCTCGAGGCGAAGGAGCATGCCTAACCCAGTTTAGGGGTTTCGCCCGGGCCGAGAGGGGAGGGAAGGCCTTTCCGGAGCCCCATGGGGGTGGCCTCACAAGTACTTCTGTAGCCACTCCGGCGTGAGGCGCAGGAAGAAGGTGTTCAGGGCGGTGAAGGTGTCGGTGAGGAGGAGGACCCCCACCGCGATGAGGACCACCCCGGCAAAGACCTCCACGTAGTGGGAAAGCCGCCCCGCGCGCCTAAGCCACCCCTTTAGCCGCTCGGCGAAGAGGGCCACCAAGAGGAAAGGCACGGCAAGCCCCAGGATGTAGGCCAGGAGGAACCCCACCCCCCCTCCCACGGCGGTGAGGGTGAGGATGGCCCCCAGGATGGGGCCGATGCAAGGGGTCCAGCCCAAGGCCAGGGTGGCCCCGAGGAGAAAGGCCCCCAAGGGCGGCCCGTCTCCCCCTCGTAGCGGAGGGAAACCCCCCACCTGGGCCTGAGGCCCAGCATGTAGAGCCCGAAGAGGATGAGGACCACCCCCCCAAGCCGGGCCAGGGTCTGGCGGTGCTCAAAGAGAAGCCCCCCCAGGAGGGTGAAGGGCAGGCCCAGGAGGAAGAAGACCGCCCCGAAGCCCAAGACGAAGAAAAGGGCGTTGAAGAGAGGCCGTCCCCTCTCCCCTCCCAGGTAGAAGAGGTAGGTGGGCACCAGGGGGAGCACGCACGGGGAAAGGAAGGAGAGCACCCCCGCCAGAAAGGCCGCCGTCAGGGAAAGCGTCATACCTCCATCCTAGGGCAGGGTGAGCCAGGGGAAGCGGCGCTTGGTCTCAGGGTCCAGGTGAAGAAGCTCCCGGGCGGGCATCTTGAGGGTGGGCAGGGTCTTCTGGTTGATGGGGGTATTGGCCTCGGTGATGCCGTTCATGTAGAGGAGGAAGGCCACCAGGTGGTAGACCTCCTCGTCCGTGAGGGTCCCCTCCTGTCCAAAGGGCATGGCCCGGCGGATGTAGTCAAAGAGGGTGGTGGGGTACTGCCAGTAGTTGCCGATGGCGTACTCTGCGGGCTCGGTGTCGGGGGTGATGGGGAAGGGCTCGGCCACCAGGCGGTTGAAGGGGTAGCCCTCCCCCCGGGCCCCGTGGCAGGAGGCGCACTTCTCGGCGTAGATCCGCTCCCCTTCCTCCACCCTCCCCTCCCCCGGGGGAAGCCCACGGCCGTCGGGGAGGACCACGGGCCTTAGGTCGTACTGGGCGGCGAGCTCCTCGCTGATGGGGGTGCCCAGCTGGTACCGGGCCCCCACCGCCAAACCCGCCAAGCCCGGGCCAAGA